>JALOBF010000093.1 GCA_023228385.1 Bacilli bacterium | reverse complement strand
TTGATAACTGGCAAGATGCTTACCGTTAAGATAGATTTCATTACTGTATATAATAAGTTTCTTGACATCGGTTATAAATTCTTGTTTTTTAATCTCAATATATCCGCATATCTCCAGTATATTTTTGTTTTCATGCATATTGGCAAATACTATTTCACCCGATTCATTTTGATATAAACCAAAAATATATCTTGAATCCTCAGTATAAAATATCTTATTAACAAGCTTATAAAAAGTGTTATTAAATATATTTAAGATTAAACAATCTTGACCGGAAACGGTTCCGGTTGCATAAAAAAGAACAGTGTCTGAGCTAAATAACATTCTGATATCATAAAGCTGCGTTTCTTCCGGTAAAATAAGGCGGTAATTTTTTTGATATTTTAAATTATTATCATAATAATATAATTCAACACATGACTGTAAATATTTGTTTTCAACAATTATAAAATAATTATTGTTGCTATACATAGGGCAATATTTTAACGGTTCGGCCGGAACCCTAAATTCCTGTAAAATAAGATCGGGAGAAACCGTAATTAAACCGGAAAAGCACGTATTTTCGTTATGCTGAAAAGAGCCGGTTCCGACAAACTCCATATTAACGCCTATTACCCCTTCGATTAAAGCGGCATCATAAAAGACATCGTCACCGGAATTACCGAAAGCATTAAGACGAAATTCATCTTCACTTAACTTCCAAAAACCGCAAATAATATCGTAATCATTCCTTTGACGAAAACTATAATCCTGATTGCGCGAATTGGCACTCCCAACAAACCTTATTATCCCGTTATCATAAAAAATCTTATGGGCAAAATCATTACCGCTGCCGTGTATTTCACGGCGGTAAGCCAGACCGCCTTGATAATTAAAGATACAAATAACAATATTCCTTCCTTCGGAATAACTATCATAATCACCGATTAAGGCGATGCCGTTAGGAACAAGGCATGCTGAAGTAAAGCAGCCATACCGCTCGGGATACATAATATTTTCCCATATTAGACTGCCTTCCCGATAATAAGCCACATAAAAAAAATCTTCGGTATAGATTGGATTGTAAGGAAAACTATTAAGTTCAACGGCCCCATAGATAAAATATTCATCTTCTTTTATAAATAAAACATCATAAAGACAAACCCGCTTTTCAAGATTTATTCGATTATACGTTGTCTTTAGTTCATACCCCGAAGCCAAATCATCACCGCCGGCCACGATAATGTTATGCTTAAATGACGCTTGGGTTTTTTTATCACGATAGGTAACGGTATAATGACCTTTTTTATCCCAATTTACGGTACCGCCCGTAATTTCCGCATCTTCCATTGCGAGATACTCATCGGTCAACACTTCGGGTTCTGTAATCAAGGTATATCCCTTTACTTTAATATTAGCCATCATCACTGTTAACGCCAATATCCAAAAGGTTTTTCGCATCCTATCACCTCCGATTATATATTAATCGCTTTTTGGTGATTTTCGTTTGAAAAAAAACAACCTGATTTTCAGGTTGTTATTGATAATTTTCATTAATATAATAATCAAGCCATTTATCCATAATATAAAAGGGAGCCGGACCGAAAGATAAATAGTATTTGTGGAAATCGTAATCGGGATGATCGGTATCTATTTTATATTCTGCCATTTTGTTTGAAAAATTATTTTTTAAATCGAATAACAGATAATAACTCAGATAATACTGCAAGAAATATCCCGGTTCTTCCTTAATCTGAAAATAAAACTCCTGGCATGCTTCGGAGGGAATTTCGCCAAAATAATCTTTAAGCCAAGCGGAGAATTCGCCCATTGTCATATCATAATAATGAATTTCAATATCGGCAAGACAAAAAAACAAATAATTCAGACGCTCATTGGCAAAGTAAGCCTTAAGTAATGAATTGTCGACATCAAGGTATTTACCGATATATTCTTCGACATAAACCGCCCAGCCTTCCGCATATCCGGTAAAATTCAGAACTTTGCGGACATTTGATAACTCACTTCTTTTCAGAATATTATGTTGAAGCATATGTCCGGGAATGCTTTCATGACCGATCGTAAAATAAGCCGCGGTCGGATTTTCAAATATCGCATCATTAATATAAATAACTTCCGTAACATCGGCATCAATCGGTGACAGAAAGTAAAAAGCCGGTGCCACATTATCCCGTAGCGATGGATGGATATCTTCAAACCTTACCGCCAAATCGGTAGTAAAGGGGGGAAAGTCTCCCGTTGTGTTTTCTTTTAATGATGTATAAATTTCCGCCCGGTCTCGGGATGAAATAAAATCGGGGGAGAGAAGATCGTTTAATTTATCGGGATTTTCTCTTACATACCCAGTGACATAATTAAACTCTTTTCGAAATTTAGCCGATATGTATTCGTATATATTATCGACTGCCATATCACAGCCGGTAACGTCTTTTACAATTATCTCATACAAAGCGGCTCCGTCAGGATAACTGCTCAAACCGCCGTCACGAAAAATTGGAACCTCGATTTCTGCTAATTCCGCCTGCAGATAAGTATAAGCATCAATAAATTTATCGATATACCCGAGATGCTGTATTTTATAATCAGCCTTTTCGTCCGGTGATAAGAATGCGGTATCATCAATTTTTTTATTGAAAATTGATATTAGAAAAATCTCCTCGACATCCAACAAATCCATACATTGTTCTGCCATTTGGTGATACATTTCCGGCGGATAACCGTAGCCCTTTTCAATTCTTGTTTTTTCAAAATCAATCATCCCGTGAAAAGTTGCTTTGGCGGTGGATAAATATTGAAAATAATTTGTGATATCAGCCTTATTAAAAAAATGATACTCACCCAGAACAATCGGTAACTGAACCTGATATCCGAAGTATATACCCAAGTTGGATAAGTGATACGGGTATTCCAGTAAAAGCATAGTGTTTTCCAAATCGGCGATAACAATATCATAAGTTATCTGTTGTTTTGGGGTTAGCGTTTGATATTTTACCCCGTTTAAGCGTTTTTGATAATCCCGGAGATAATCACGGTATTGCTGGTATTCTTCTTCCGAAAAAACATAAGGGGTTACTTCCATAGTATCAAGACCATATTGACCCGAATCTTTTAAAGTGAAATTAACGGTCATAGGATCTGATAACTGCAAATAAAAATACTCATCCATCAAATCTTCGAAAGATGCCCGATTAACGGCATCGCGTATAAAACAACCGGATAACGTTAATATCAGAAAAAATAATAATAATAATAAAAATCCAATCCTCTTTTTCATTAATACCCCTAAAATTTATTAATAGTTGTTTTAGATTAATTTTGCCAATCGAACGGTATCGCGGGCAATTACCAACTCTTCGTTAGTCGGAATTAAGAAACCTCTGATTTTTGAATTCTTGGTTGTTATTTCCTTAATTTCCGGTTTGGTCGTATTATTGGCTTCTTCATCAATTTCAACCCCTAATACCTTAATTCTTTTTAAAACCTCGTTTCGACAACGGCTGCAATTTTCACCGATTCCTGCCGTAAAGACGATAACATCAATGCCTTCCATGTAAACATAATAACTGCCAATATAATCCGCGATTCTTTTATATTGAATATCCAAAGCCAGTTTGCTTCGTTGATCACCTTTTTGCATTGCCGCTTCCAAATCACGAGAATCATTGGATATACCGGAAACCCCCAGATAGCCGGATTTATGATTTAATGCATAGAGAACTTCAGAGACTGTCATATTTTCTTTCATAGCAACAAATTCAACAACCGCCGGATCAATATTACCGCTGCGGGTTCCCATCGGTATCCCCTCAAGCGGTGTCAGTCCCATCGAAGTATCAACACATTTGCCGCCTTTTACCGCCGCCAAAGAAGCACCGTTACCTAAGTGGCAAGTTACGATTTTTAATTGTTCGATCGGAACGCCGATTACTTGTGCGACTTTATTGGCAACATATTGATGACTGGTGCCGTGGGCTCCGTATTTACGGATTCGATGCTTGGTATACCATTCATAAGGTAAAGCATACATATATGCTTCTTGTTCCATTGTCTGATGAAAAGCGGTATCAAACACCACAATGTTAGGAACATCGGGAAGCACTTCGATAAATGCTTTTATTCCGGTTAAATGAGCCGGGTTGTGGAGCGGAGCCAAAGCGCTAAGTTCATCAATCCGGGCGATAACATTTTCGTCAACTAAAACCGAATCGGGAAAATAATCGCCGCCTTGGACAATCCGGTGGCCGACCCCTTTAATTTCCTTCAGTGAATGAACAATCTGTCTTTTAACTAAATCAGCAAGCAATAAATTGGTCGCTTCTTTATGATCTTTTACCGGCAAGATGGTTTTTACTTTTTTGCCGTTAATTCTTATCGTATAATAGGCATCCTCAAGGCCGATTCTTTCAACCACTCCTTCGGTTATTACTGTTTCTTCGGGCATGTCATAGAGTTTGAATTTTAATGATGAGCTTCCAGCGTTAATCGCCATTACTTTAATCATAATGTTTACTACGGCAAAAATCATTTTTGCCGGTCTCCTTTCTTATTATATATATTATATTTAAAACCGATCAACCATTCGACCGATATTGTTAATCGCCTCTTCTAAACTACTTTTATCGGTATCGCCAATCGATAATATCAACATTTGATGATTTTTAATTACGCACTTTTTACCGATTAAAATACTCTTACCGATATGACCAACTTGAAACATCGTTTTCGGTAAAACTATTAATCCCATTAATGTTGCCTTTGTTTTTAATTCTTCCTGAAAAAGATTACTCTCGGGTTGCGAAAAAAAATCATTATCAACAACATATATAAAGAAACCGTTATCTTTAAGATTTTTCAAACGAATATCGATTGTTAAAAAGGGAAAATAGCGAACCCCTTTTTCATATAATTTGCTGCCGGATTCCAGTCCGTCCTTTACGGTATAACTATCTAAATCCCCGATAACAAGATCAACTTTTTCGATAATATCTTTAATGGCATCCTGATAATAAATAATAATCGCATTGCCCTGTAAATTGGCCATTGACCGGGCCAACTGCACTAAACGCCAATTCGACTCGACACCGTAAAGATCGGGGTCAATCGGCAATCGATTACTAATCGCCTGTAACATATTACCGGTTCCTAATACGGTATCAAGAATTGATATTTGCTTTTTCTGATAACGATGCGAAACAATATTAGTTATTATGTAATTAATCGCATCCGGGGTCATCAAAGGAAGCGGAAAGCCGATATGCTTAAAGGCTTTTACCATCAATAATTGTGATGCCAACCTAACTTCCTCATTCAAGATATCAGTCGAATATATTTCATGATATATTTTTTCCAATTCCTTCAGCTCTTTATCGCTTAACCGCTCATCATATTCCTCATGAATGATGCCGCGTGTAGTTAATAACAAAGAATCAAGATAGTCGGTTTTTAAACTGCGGTAATGAATCATTGTCGCTTGATCAACCAAATCATAAAATTTATCCACTTTTTTCATATTTCACCTTAATAAACTCAACTTTTATTTCCGGTTCTCTTCGCAACAAAACATAAGTGGCATCGGAGGCAAAGCGTGGATATACGACAGAACCCGGGCAGATGATATGGATTCCCTGATAAATATGATATTTAGGAACATGCGTATGACCGTGGATGATAATATTGCATTTATAGCGACGGGCACGTAAATATAATGCTTTATCGCATAAATTCGTATAAGCACCGTGAAATAAATAAATATTGTCTGAACCGAAACCAATAATCCGATATCGTTCCCGAATATAAGCATCGCAATTTCCTTTTACGCTAATAAAAGGAACCAATTCGAAATCATGTTTTTCACTATCGCCGGCATCAAGGTATAAATCCGCATCGGGATAGGCTTTTATCAGTTTTCGAAACAAATCGATATGGCCGTGACTATCACTTGTAATAATTGCCAGCATTAGTTTTTTCGAAACCTCCTTATCACATATTATCATAACCAACAGTTTTTTTCAAGATAAAAACGATTTAAGAACAATCACATAAAAAATGTAAATGACTACGATTAAACATGAAAATGATCCTTTTTGCCAACTTGCTATACAAAACCAAAAAAAAACCGCATTTGCGGCTTATTTAGTTCTTTCAATAACTTCCAGATTGGTTACTTTCGGATTGGCTGAAAAGATATCTTTGATTTGCGAAACCGTTATCGGCAGTTGGTCAATAATTTTTTCATATAAATGAATATGTTCGGCCATATGGAGAAGTTTGACATCATCATCACTGCAGACAAGGAA
>JALOBF010000092.1 GCA_023228385.1 Bacilli bacterium | reverse complement strand
ATATGCAATCATGAAACTTATCCGGTATTCGATATAAAAATAAGTCATCAGTGCGGGTAATAACATCAACACATACTTTCGCATACATTAACCTTCACCCCGGACCAAACAGTAAGCACCGTATATACCGGCATTATTTCCGGTTAGCGGTAGGGTGATATACAGATCCGGATTGGACAGTTGTGGATAAATATAATATCCATTATTTAGTTTTGTAAAATGCTTTCTTATGTTCGGAAGCAATCGTGCTTGAGCAGAAACCCCGCCGCCAATAACAATTCTCTCAGGAGCAAACGCAAGAGTATATCCCAAAAATGCTTGAGCCAAATAATAACCTTCCAAATCCCAAATATCTTCACGGTCAGCCAATTGCGAAGGTGATAGATGATATCGAGCGGTCAGACTGCTGCCGCTGGCAAGGCCTTCGATACAATTATCATGATAAGGGCAGACCGAGGGATATTTATCATCGCCGCGTCTTGCAATTAAGAGATGCCCCAATTCCGGATGATGCGCTCCCCTAAGTATTATTCCGTTTTTTATTACGCCGACACCGATTCCGGTTCCCACCGTTACATACAAAAGATGGTTTACTCGACTCCGATAAGCATAATATTCACCTAAAGCAGCAACGCCGACATCGGTATCCAAACAAATAGGAACATTTAGTTTTTCAACAAAATAACGATAAATGTTAAAATTACGCCACTTTTCTTTCGGTGTTTGAGTAATTAACCCAAAATCAGGACTTTCACGGTTAAGAATAACCGGTCCAAAAGCACCAAGTCCCAAAGCTTTTATTTTATAATTAGAGAAAAAAGCAATAATCGGCTTTAAGGTTACCTCCGGTGTGGTCGTAGCAACGGTCAATTCATCGATGATTTTCTCATCTTGATAGATAGCGGAACGAAATTTAGTACCCCCGGCTTCTATTGCGCCATACAACATTATTATCACCTCATTCTTTGTCATATTTTAACACAAAAATACAAAAAAATAAAGTCTTACCCAAAATGTATTTTATTTTCTTTTAAAACGATAATAAATAAAAAAGACAGAACAAATCTGTCACTTTTTCGCCTTCTTTTCTACAATTTTTATCTTTCCTTCATAAACTTCTTCCAGTGCTATTCCAATACTTTTTTTATTATTCGGATTAATAACCAACACTTTTTCGCCCGACGTGATATCGCGGGCTCTTTTTGCCACCCCCACTACCAAACGGTATTTTGATTTTGTCTTTTCGATTAATTGATCAATCGAGGGATATCGCATGCCATCTTTTACTTTATTCATTATTCAACTCCTAACATTTTTTTATAATTTTTTAATGTTCGTTTCACCGTCGCATGTTCGGACCTTATAATAGCAAGAACTTTATCAGCAGCATTTTCTACCGTATCATTAACAACAATATAGTCATACTCATAAGCCATATTAATTTCTCGCTTGGCTTTTTCGATTCTTTGCCTAATGTGTTCTTCTGATTCCGTACCGCGGATTAAAAGTCGTTTATATAATGCATCCAAGGACGGCGGGGCGATAAAAATTAATACCGCATCCGGCATTTTCGCTCTAACTTGTTCGGCTCCTTGAACTTCAATTTCAAGAACGACTTCCCGGCCGGCAGCAAGATGTTCCTGAACACCCGCCAAAGGTGTTCCGTAATAATTGCCGACAAATTCGGCATATTCTAGCATCTTACCATCACGGATATTTCTTTCGAACTCTTCCCGTGTTACAAAATAGTACTCTTTACCGTGAATCTCACCGACTCGGGGCCCGCGGGTTGTCATCGAAACCGAATATACTAAATCATGACCTTCCATTTTAAACAGAGCGCTTCGAACGGTGCCTTTACCAACACCGGAAGGTCCAGACAACACAACCAATAGACCTTTATCGTTTAACTTCATTTTACATCCTCATTTAATATTTTATGTATATTGTATCATATAAAACAATAATAATAAAGATGTTTTTGTTTTTATTAGCATCTTATGATAAAATATTAACGGTGATATATATGAGTTTTGATGGTGTCTTTATTCATCATTTATGCCAAGAATTAAAAAACATTTTAATTAATACGAGAATTAATCGGGTCAGTTGTCTTGATAAGTCAATTTTTGTTTTAGAACTTGCCAATCACAACCATCTGCTTATCAGCCTTAGCGCTGATCGCTCTCACTTCCGCTTAATAAAATCTAATTATATCCCTTCGGGTATCAGTTTCCCTTTTCTTTTGTCTTTAAGGAAACAACTAGAGTCAAGTACAATTATCGATTTTTATCAAATTGAAAACGATCGAATCATTGTCTTTACGATCGAAGCGCATGATTATTTAGGTTATAAACATCAGATACACTTAATCGGTGAAATGTTTGGCCGAAACGCCAACTTAATATTAACCGATGATAAGTTCAGCGTTATCGATTGTCTTAAAAAAACCTATGTTCTTACCGACAACAATAAAAGAATAATGGTTCCTAATGTTAAATATCAAGTTCCTAAAATAACTCGGATTAATCCTTATACTGCCAATGAGATTTATGATAAAAATATTTATCAAGGAGTATCAAATCTTGCTTACGGTGAAATTGCCTTTCGTCAAGATTTGTCATTCTTATCCGAACCGACGAAACCGCTTCTAATCCACCAAGCAAACAAAACCTATTTCTATTGTCTCGATTTAACTCATATCACCGGAGATAGGCAATATTTCCCCAGTTTATCCGATTTGCTTGAAGAGTATTATCTTTTAATCCGAAAATTCAATATTCAAAACACCGAACAAAAAATATTAGAAAACCATCTGAAAAAAGAAACGGTTAAAGTCCATACCAAACTAAAAAAACAACATGAAGAATATACAACAGCAAAGCAAAATCTCAATCTCAAACAAATAGGCAATCTTTTGGCTGCTAATCTCCATAAAATCAAACGGTATGATCCGGCGGTAACGGTTTGGGACTTTTATCAAAACATCGAACGTAATATATCTCTGGATCCCAATCTTTCTCCGGCTCAAAATATGGAAGCAATATTTACAAAATATAAAAAAGCAAAAAGAACTATTGTTCATCTGGAAGAACAAATAAAAATAACGGAAGACGAAATCCGTTATCTTGAAATTTTGGAAGAGCAAATAAATTTATCAAATGCCGGTGATTTAAAAGAAATCATTGATGAACTGCAAATAATAAAAGCAAAGCCGGCAGCCAGAAAAAAAACAAAACCGCATTTTTTAACCTATAAAGACCAAGAAGGAAATCAAATTATGGTCGGTAAAAATAATGTTCAAAATAATTATCTGACACATAAAGTTGCCAATAAAAATGATTATTTTTTCCATGTGAAGGGGGCACCGGGAAGTCATACGGTCTTACGCTCGGCCCAGCCTTCCCCGAAGGCGATAACTCTCGCGGCAACAATTGCCGCTTATCATTCAAAAAAGCATCTTTCCGCTAACGTTGCGGTTGATTACACTTATGTAAAGTATGTAAAAAAGATTCCCCATACCAAAGGTTCATTTGTAACTTATACTAATTACAAAACCGTATATGTCACCCCTGATTTTACATTTATCAAAAATAATACTATTTAGATTTATAAATTACCATTGCGCAGTAGCAATAAATCTGATCCTTATAATCATATAAAGTACTTACTTGAAATTTGATATCAATGATATCTTCGTCATCAAGATCGGCTAAAAATTTATTGATTGCCTCTTCCAAATCTTTTTCATGACTTTCATCGAATAATTTAACTTTCATAAAAAATACCCCTAAAATATCATATCATTTTTCAGGGGCATAATTTGTATAATAATGACAGAAAGCCGGAAGCGGACATAAATCGCAACTCGGCTTTTTTGCTTTGCAATAATATCTTCCAAAAAAAACAAGGCGCAAATGTAACCCATGCCATTCCTCGGGCGGATAAAGTTCGCAAAGTCGGGCTTCAACCAACTGGGGCTTAGGGCTATCAACCAGCGCCAACCGCTTTGCGACGCGCAAAACATGGGTGTCAACCGCCATCCGCGGTATACCGAAACCTTCGCTCAAAATAACATTGGCGGTTTTTCGTCCGACGCCGGGCAACGTAATCAAATAAGCAAATTCAGGAACAATCATTCCCTGTTGTTCCGTAACCAGTTTTCGACTTAATTTAATCAGATTTTTTGCTTTAGTCGGAGCCAAACCGACGGTCTTAATTATTTCTTTTAATTCTTGATAATCGGCTGCCGCCAATGAATAAAAATCAGAATATCGGGAAAAAAGAAAGGGCGTGGCTTTATTAACGGCTTTATCCGTCGTCTGGGCAGATAACACAACCGCAACGGTTAATTGATATAAACCGTTATAAACAAGTTCCGTACTGACAGTCGGAATAAAAATTTTTAACCGCCGAAGAATCTCATTTGCTCTTGACATAAACTTTACGAAACAAATCTTGGATGCTTTCGCCATCCGCCGGTTTTTTTATTTTAGTTTCGACAGCTTCTTCTTTTGTAAGAAGGCGGTCAATATAACCTACGCTGCGGTTTTTGTTTTTTAAAGCTTTAAAAATTGCTTCATCGATTACCTTGTCACTGTATTTTTTTTCAATATACCAACGCGAAACGATTTCCAACTCAATCGGGCTTAAGGTTTTTTTCATCTCATTTTCCAACAATCTGATTGTATACTTGATTTTCTCGTTAATTATCGTTGTTTCTGCGGTATCATCGGATGCTTCCAGTAAATAAGCAAGCCGCCGATAGGTTTCATCCAGACTAAAAACTTCTTTAGAATCAACTTCCGATAATTCTAAAGTAATAAAACCCCTTTTTACTAAATCGACGATTCTTTGCCCGCATTCGGCTTCGTTAATTTTCATCGAACCGGCAATCGGACGCACCGAAAGAAGCCTTTCCCCCCGCTTCAGTAAGTCATTTAATCTAATTAAGATTATTGTATCGATTTCATCAAGGTTTAAAGCAAAATATTTATCGATGATTAGTTTATCAAATTGAATAATATTATTTTTTATCAGATTAAACATCCTTATCCTCAATTAATTGCAAGTTTTTTTAAAGCTAATTCAGCCGCCTTTTGTTCGGCTTCTTTTTTTGTTTTGCCGGAACCGGTCCCCAGTTTAATCCGGTCATGGTAAACACTTACAAAGAAAGTCTTATTATGGGGCGGACCGGTTTCTTTGTCCAAAATATATTCAACGCTTTTTCGACTTTCGCTTTGAATCAACTCCTGTAATCGACTCTTATAATCAATAAAAAAACCAGGTTCAAAACTTTCAATATGGGAGAAAACAATCTTTTCTAAAATGTTTTTAACCGCAGCCAAGCCCTGATCCAAGTATACGGCTCCAACAAAAGCTTCAAATAAGTCCCCCAATACTGACGGTTTCTTCATACCGCCTTGTTCGGACTCACCTTTTCCCAATAATATAGCTTCATTAAGCTTTAAAGCAACGGCATAACGGCAATTGGCGGTAGCACAAACAAATTTAGCCCGGTTTTTAGTCAGTTTACCTTCCGGCATTTCGGGGAATTGCTGATAAAGGTATTCCGCAACAAGAAAATTAAGAACGGCATCCCCGAGATACTCTAGTCTTTCGTTGCTTTCGACATTATGTTCATTGGCATAAGATTGATGGGTAAAAGCGGTAATATATAAATCTTGATTAACGGGCACGATTCCAGACTCATTAACTGTTTGTATTATTTTTTGATGATTATTCAAGGCCGAGCCCTTCTTCGTCGATAACTTTTTTCATTTTTTCAATCACATTACCGAGAACGGTTTTCCGAGCTTGAGCTATAGCGTTGGAAAAAGCATAAGCGTCACTGGAGCCATGCGCTTTTACAATAACGCCGTCAACCCCAAATAAGTTTGCTCCGCCAATTTCATCAGGACTAAATTTTTTCTTAAATTTATTAAAAATACCTCTCATAAATAAATAGCCCAGTTTATAAAAGAAAGATTTACTGATTTCTTCTTTGAAAAAGTCACCGACCGTACGGACGACACCTTCACAGGTTTTCATTACCATATTTCCGGTAAAGCCATCAGTAATCAATATATCGCAGGGAGAAGAGAATATTTCTTTTCCTTCAACATTTCCGTAAAAGTTAACATGGGGATTCGCCTTTAACAATTCATAAGTTTCCTTTTCCAATTCGCGGCCTTTACCCGGCTCCGCACCGATATTCATTAAACCGACTAAAGGTTGGGTAACGCCTTGAACTTCACGCAAATAAATAGTTGCATATTGGGCGAGTTGTAAAATATGCTCGCTGCGTAACTCAAGATTGGCGCCGACATCGAGCAATAATCGGCTTTTTCCCCCTAAATCCGGCAAGGTCGGACAAAGAGCGGTGCGTTTCATACCTTTAATCCGCCGTACCA
>JALOBF010000091.1 GCA_023228385.1 Bacilli bacterium | reverse complement strand
TACTAATACCCTTGACCGATAGCGGAAGTGTCACTTTTAAAAATGTTTTAAAATTATTTGCACCTAAATCACGGCTCGCCTCTAGTAAGGAAGGATCAATTTTTTCTAAAACAGTAAAAATGGGAAAAACCATAAAAGGCAAATACATCAAAACCATAACCAAAACAACCGCTTTCTCTGAACCGCTTATATTTAAACTAATGCCTAAGACATTTTTCAAAATACTTTCCGGTTTTAATAGTTTACTAATTGTGTTAACACGAAGTAACATATTTGTAAACATCGGCATAATCAAGATTAACAAGAATGAAAAACGATTGGTAATATTCAAATTTGATACTATATAAGCTAGTGGATAACCAATTATAATACATAATACGGTTGCAATCAAGGCTAATCTGATTGAATTTGTAAAAGCATTAAGATAAATGGGATTAAAACTTTTTGAAAAAGCAGAAAAGCTGAAACGGGCTGTGCTAAAATTTAAAGATTTCATCTCGATAAATGACATAGCAAATAAAAGGAAGATTGGAATGACGGTAAAAACAAACATCCAGAAAAAATAAGGCCAAGCAAATCTTTTAAACTTTTTCATCTTTATCTACCTTCATAAGATGTATTTCATAAGGATCAACCGATAAACCGATTTTATCGCCGACTTTTATGTTTTCATATTGATGAATAACAAATTCCTGTCCTTGAATTATTGCACAAATCTCAAAATGCACCCCAAGAAAGGCGGTGGCATCAACAATACCAATCAATTTTGCTTGTTCAAGCGATACAATATCAAAATCTTCCGGACGGATAACAACATCACAAGGTTCATCAACGGCAAAATCCTCATCGACACATTCGAATACCGAACCCATAAATTCTACTTTCTTATTGCCGATGTATTTACCTCTAATAATATTACTTTCGCCTATAAAACTGGCAACAAAACGATTTTTCGGTTCATTATATATCTCTTCAGGGGTTCCGATTTGTTGGATTTTTCCTTTATCCATAACAACAACCGTATCTGACATCGTTAATGCTTCCTCCTGGTCATGAGTTACAAAAATAAATGTGATACCCAATTTCCGTTGCATTTCTTTGAGTTCATACTGCATATTTTGCCGTAATTTTAAATCTAAAGCCGCCAACGGCTCGTCCAGTAATAATATTTTAGGTTTATTAACAACGGCCCGGGCAATTGCTACCCTTTGTTGTTGGCCGCCACTTAAACTATTAATTTTGCGATATTCCATTCCTTCCAGTTTAACTAATTTTAATACTTCATATACGGCTTCCTCAATATGATGCTTACTCATCATTAAAGATTTTGCTGCTTTTAGTTCATCGTTATAATGTCGATGTGTTTCCTTTAACTGACGATTTAAGGTTGCAAGTTCTACCTGATTAGCGATTTTTCTTAATTCAGCCAATTCTTTTGCGTACTTACCGTTAGCCTTTACTTTGCTTTTTTTTATTCCGTTTTGATTTTTAATTTTAGATTCTAATTCAGCCAAAGCTTCCTTTGCTGCCTCAACCTCATCGGTTTTTTGTTCTTCGCTTTCAATTTTGGCTTTTAGTTCCAAAAATCGTTTTTCATAACGCATTTCAATATCTTGATATTTCTTTTCTAATAAATTTTCTCTTTCAAAATGTATTTTTTCTATAATTTCTTTTTTTATTTCTTTTAACCGATTTTTTATTTCTGCTTTTTCTTCTTTAGAAATTCTCTGTTCTAAACAGGAATGTAACATTTTTCTTTCTTTCTCATATTCTTTACGCACGTTGCTTTTTAATTCTTCATAGACTCGATTATAATTGCGAAGACCAAATGCAACATTATCAAAGACATTAAGATGGGGAAAAAGCGCATATCTTTGAAATACAGTATTAACCGGTCTTTGATGTGGGGGAATATTATTAATAACTTCACCATTTAGGACGATTTCACCGGAATCGGGAGTTTCAAAGCCGCCTATCATACGAAGGGTTGTTGTTTTACCGCAACCCGACGGACCAACCAGAGTTATAAACTCATTTTCACTAATATACAGATTGATATTGTCGACAACAACTTCATCATCAAACGATTTTACAATATTTTTTAATTCGATTAGTTTTTTTGCCATATTACTCCATTTCTTTTGCGCTGTATTTTCTAAAAAAAATAAGTTGGCAAAAAGCCAACTCTGATGGTCAAATGGTGACCCGTACGGGATTCGAACCCGTGCGTGCATGCGTGAAAGGCATGT
Organism: Bacilli bacterium; assembly: GCA_023228385.1. Classification (GTDB taxonomy): domain Bacteria; phylum Bacillota_I; class Bacilli_A; order ML615J-28; family CAG-698; genus UBA3946. The sequence goes on along the minus strand of JALOBF010000091.1, from coordinate 4,168 downwards.
GAGTTAAACCGCTTCTCCAACGGGCCAGATATGGCGGAGTAGGAGGGATTTGAACCCTCGCACCGGTTTAATCCGATCTATACCCTTAGCAGGGGCACCTCTTCAGCCTCTTGAGTACTACTCCAAATATGCCATATAATATTACCACAAATCATTCTAAATGTCAAGCGAATATTTCCGAAACGTCATCCGCGCTGATAACGGCTGGTTTAATCCTTGATTATTGGTTTCATCTGCGAATCTAATTCTTCTCGAATAGCCTTTTCTGTAAGATAATCCTTAACAACTTTACCACCTTCGATCTTCATCAGAATCGGTACATCATCGGTATTAATTCGCAAATTAATAAACTTGGTCTTATACAAGACTTCGGTTAATTGTGACCCCGTAATTAGAACACTGCGGTTGCGATAACTATCAACATTCATGCCATAAATACGCTTTGCTTGGGAGTTTCTTTTTGCGTATGTCATATAAGTTATAATTAATTCTTCTAAATCGGCCGCTTTATCTAGTTCGGCTTTTTCGTCGGTTATGCCGACTTTACTATAAACATAAATATAATAAGATTCTTTCTGCTCAAATATTTCGTTTTCATGTAAATTAATCAAATCATCTATTGAGCGCGATGATCGTGCTTTAACAAACATAACAATTACTGTCACGATAAATATCAGAGTCAATAATCCAATCATCGACCAAAAAATCATAACCTTATGACTAAGTTGTTTTTTTGAACTTAACTTCTTATTCATACAAATTTATTTTTACTGTTTTTAGTAAAAATATGCTCCTTTCGCTATTTATTAATCAAGCAATATATATTATACTAAAAAAAGTCTCTTATATCAAGAAACTTTTTATTTTTTCATATTATTTTATGATTATTTTTCATCGTCCGTCATAAAACTTTGAACAATTTTTATTAATTCATCAACCGATAAATCATCTGAAGCGACTGTATATTCTATTCCGTTGAAAAACAGTTGTATCGAATTCGCTTTCAGAATGGCAAATGTACCTAAGACCATAACAATATTACCTTTTTCCTCTTGATATCTCATCGCCTCTTGATCATTGATAAATTCCTGTATAATAGTGAAGCCCTGTTCATTTCCATATATCATAATTGATATTGCTTCTGTTCCGTCCAAATTTTGCGTTGTCTTTTCGGTTACCAAAGTAATCCCTTCCGGACAATAACGCGGATAGGCTATTTCCCGGCCTTCATATACGATTCCATCACCCAATTCAACTCTAATTGTTGTCATACTATTTTCTAAATCAAATTCATCTTCGGAAATATTATAATTAAGATTGATGTCGGTGAAAACAGTCCGAATATAAAGCTTATCGTTCTCATCATAAATTAAAACTTCTATCGGCATATTAGTTGATTTTTTAAAAATGATTTTTTGTTTGACCGGAATAGCATCCGTGTGCATTTTTGTTTTTGTTTCAACCGTAAATGTACTATCATCTTCGGTAGTAAGATATTCCGAATCATTTGCTATATCTTTTGCCAATGATTGTAAAAGATAAGGATAACTGGCATTCTCCGGCCAATCACTTTGAATTTTAAAATTTTTATTTACTGCCGGAATTAAAATATAAACACCGTTGGCATTTTTTAAAATAATTTGTTTGTCATTACTGCCCTCTGGTTTGATTATGACTTTTATTAAATTCGGACTTTTAAACAATACCGAAAACTCATTTAGTTTCCGTCCCGTTTCATAATAAGATTCCATGATACCTTCGACTTTATATGACGAGCTTTTCGTTAATTCTTTTGCGAAAATTTTTTCCGGCCTTTTGTTTTTAGCGCAACTACTTGCGAAAAATATCAATCCAACAAAAAGCAATACCAATATTATTTTCAAAAACTTAATATTAAGTTTTTGATAACTTAATTCGCCCATTAATTACCTCCCATTTTTCCTATATAATAATATGACGCAAAATCATTTTTTATTATGAAAAAGTATATTATTTTAAAAATTACTAATAATAACGATAAGGAGGAATTAAAAATGAACGTTTTACAAAAGATCGCGCTAATTGTCGTAATTGTCGGTGCGCTCAATTGGGGTTTGATTGGCTTGTTTAATTTTAATTTGGTAGCCTTCATCTTTGACAATATCAGCGTCGTTATTTCAAGAATAATATATGCCTTAGTCGGAGTGGCCGGAATCATTTGCATTTCCACCTTGTTTACCGCTGATCATGACATCGATTAAAACAAAATGGAGACGAAATCATTCATCCCCGTTCACTAAAATCGCAACCGCGACCGAGTTATCTTTGCTATGCGATAATGATAGTAAAATTTTAAATTCAGTACCGTTTTCCAATTCAACATAAGGAGAACCGTCTGATCGATTCAACACGCTGATAGCTGTATAACTAAAAGAATAGCCGGTATGAGCTAAGGCTTTGATAACGGCTTCTTTAGCTGCAAATCGCCCAGCTAAATACTCTAGTTTTCTGGACTTATTTGTTATTTGTACAAATAAGTCTTTTTCTTTTGCCGATAAAATTCGGGAATATTTTCTCGGATTATCAATAAAAGCATTAAAGCGTTTGTTTTCAACAATATCAATTCCTATATTTCTCATTAATAATGCCTCCTGCTACTTTTAGTCTGTCGAATATTTAAGATTTTTATTGTATGATAATTGAAAGGTGGACAGTATGGACAAAAATGATATCAATGTCTTGTTCGGTAAACGCATTAGACAATTGCGAATGCAAAAGGGGCTGTCGCAAGAAGAATTAGGCTACGAGGTTGGGTTACATCGTACTTATGTCGGTCAAATCGAGAGAGCAGAAAAAAATATAACCCTTAAAAATATTGCCAAAATCGCAAAAGAGTTGGATGTAAACATTAGCGAATTATTTGATTTTAGTAAACTTGAATAAGCCTCGGCTTATTCTTTTTTGATTTTGTTTACCAAACGTTCAATATCTTTAAAACAGTGGCTAAGACCCGATTTGGAAATATAGCGGTTAACGGTGTCTGCTGATTTATCACTTAACTGGGAAAGAGAATCATCGGGGTGATTTGTCCTTAATATAATTGCATCAATTAAACGCGGAGTCAAATCTATTAAACCATAATGTTTTTCTAGATACTCGATATTTTCAAGTTGTTTCGCCGCGGTGGCAATTGCTTTTTGTTCATTGGCAACATCACAATTCATAATACGATTAACATAATTATTTAAGTCTTTTTTAATTCTAACATCTTCAAAAGCAAAAAGCGAATTGCTGGCACCAACAAATTTCAAGAAATCTGCAATCTGTTCGCCTTTTTTAATGTAAAGTACGGTACCTTTGGATCTTTTAATCGTTTTTGCTTCAACATTGATTTCTTTAAGTAAATTTTGTAAGAAAACAGCTTCCTGAAGTGTTGGTGTGGTTATTTCCAAATGATAGTCTTTTGAATAAGGATTATTAATTGATCCTCTTGCAAGAAAAGCACCTCGCAAAATACTGGCCTTACAACAATCATTCTCAAAAGAGTATACGGGTGGACTCAATTTATATTCAGAGTCAACAATACTTAAATCTTTCAGTATTTCACCAATATTTTCACTGACATTAAGCCAATAATATGATTTGGAATGAGGGCGTTTTTTCTTTTTTATTTTTATATCAACCTTTGCGTTATATAACTTCCTTAATAAAAACATCATACGACGCACTGCGCTGATTTGAGTTGTAGAAAAAGAGATGGTTATATAATCAGAAGTAATTGAATCGTTTGAACGAAGACGAATAAAGGAAACCAGTTCGGCTTTCAGACAGCAGTCCTTTAAGGGGATACTGCTTAACTCTTTCTTAACATTGTTAGAAAAGGACATTGCTGCCTGCTAACTACAGTATTTAATTGCGCTTAAAGCGGCAATCGCGCCGTCATTAATGGCGGTGGCTATCTGCCGCACTTCCTTATTGACAACATCTCCGCATGCAAACAATCCTTTAATTACCGTTTCATAATTTTTTTTGACTTTAATATAACCGTTTTTAGCCAATATTCCTAAATCTTTTAAATAATCAGTTGAAGGAAGGGTTCCGATAAACTCAAAACAACCTTTAACTTTTATGGTTTTTACCTCATTGGTTTTAATATTTTCAATTTTTATACCTTGTAACGTTTCGGTTC
>JALOBF010000090.1 GCA_023228385.1 Bacilli bacterium | reverse complement strand
TATCTTCATGTTAATCACACCTTACAAAAGGTATTATAACATGATTGGATGTTTACTTCAAAATATACTCGCCAAAGTGAGAAAAAGACCTTATTAAAGCAAAAAAAGGCTTGATACGATTGTATCAAACCTATGCTTGTTATATGGGTTTGTAGAACTATATTGATACAATTACGCACCCCTATCAAAATCTACGCACCCCTGTGTTTTTTTACGCACCCTTACTAATTACAGCGCACCCCTAAATAGATGGCTTGGTGAGGCTGTTTTTTTATTTGCCTTTAGCCCTTCTGTAAGCCCAAGCATTAAATTCATCATCAAAAGGCTTCTTATGGTTATATGCATCTTCATATAAATTATCAAGTTCCTTATCATTAATGCCCATATTTTTCATGACCTTCTTTAAGTTATCCCATCTTATAATTTCTTCAATATATTCATCTTTCGATTTAAAATAATTATAAAACTTACTTAAACTTGAATTTTCTACTCCAAGATCACAAGCAATTGTCCATATATCTTTTTTGTTTTTTGTATTTGAAAACCTCTCTTTAAAATCTTTAAAGTACTTATCTTTAAAATAAGAGACTGCTTCTTCTGTTTTTTTTATTGCTATTCTATGTCTTTCTTCTTTTAATGCCTTTTCTTTATTTTCTTTTTCAAGACATTCTTGGCATAACATTTTTCTGTGATAGGAGGTCTGCCCCCAATCGTTAGACCCATATGTTTCCTCTATTAATCCTTTGCCACAGGGACATGGTTTTGTTGTTGTATCATAATCCCAACTCATAAACTACTCACTCCTTTACTATTCGTTTCGTGTATATTTGCAAACAGGGAAGTTTGAACACCCTAAAAATTTACCGTATGGACCTTCTCTCTCCACAAGTACTCCTCCACAATAAGGGCATTTCCTTAAATCTTTTATCACTACATTTTCCGTAACATTTTCTTCATTTTTATGGTTTTCTTTATTTTCTTTAACAAGTTTATCAATTTCTTTATTGTCTGGTTTTCTAAATATCTTTAACAAAATAAAAACTACTATAATAAGAATAATTACACCTATTGAATAGTATAGGGTTGGAGGTGTAAAAATCCATTTTATAAACTCTACTACTTTAATAATTGCAAGTGTCAAGAGAACAAACAAAACAACTCTAATACTCCAATGAAGGTCACTCATAGATTTAGAGTTATATGTTCTGGTTGTGTTTGAAATAAAGCCAGTTAAGCCAAATGCTATTGATCCACTAATTAAACCTATAACAGCAAAAATAACCGTGTCAGCTATTGGGTTTCCGGTAATATCTATTAAATTAGAAATTAACTCTATTAGCCAAGCCCCCATAAAATCACCTCAGTTATTTTTACTTTAAAAATATTTATTTTTGTCCTCTGCTCACTGTATATTATACAGTGTTTTTTTATTACTTTCAAAGATTCTTTTTATGAGAGCAAATTTAATGATTGGATTATTAAACTTTTAAAGCACCCTTAAGTTTGAACGTTATACTCTTATCTCTATTAATAGTTCCATTTTCAACCATCAACATCCATATATCTTCATTCCAATCATTTAACTTATCTTCAGATTTATTCATTACTGACAAAAATGATTTAAGCTTCGTTGCTTTGTTTTCTTTATCGTTTTTTTCTTTTGTTAATCTATTTAGTTTTAAAGATAATGATTCATGCCTATCTACTAAATTTTGATATTTGGTTTCATTGCTATCGTCAGATTTTGAATTTTCCTTTATTGCTTTTGTAGCTAATTCAACAACTACTGCTAACTCCTCATTTATTTTGTTTATTTCTTTTTCAATCTCTGTTGTATCTGTTAATAAATTAATAACTTCTTTTAAATCCTTTTTAATTCTATTTTTATCCTTCATTGTTAAGTTATAGGCTTCAATAAACTTTTCTTTAATTTCATCTTCTCTTAAATGTGGAGTTTGACAAACATCCTTATTTTTATCAAACTTATTATTACACTGATAAATTGATCTTTCATATTTAGTATTAGAATGCCATTTCTTTTTTCCATAAAAACCACCACAGTCTCCACATATTAGTTTTGATGAAAAGATATCTGATGATGAATACTTAGCACCTAAGTTATCTCTTCTTTCCATTTCTATTTGAACTAACTTCCACATATCTTTGTCTATAATTGCTGGATGGCTATTTTCTACATAATACTGTGGTATTTGACCAGTGTTCTTTACTATGTTTTGTTGTAAGTAATTATCAGTAAATGTTTTTTGAAGTAACCTATTTTAGATTATAGAAAATAGTATTTCATTTTTATTTGAAGACATTGATATATATTTTAAAAAGTAATCAAAAATGAACAAATTCTATTTAGCGTAAGTTTTAAAAAGCAACGATGGATTGTCTCTTAACGAACTGCTTCCTTACTCAGTTAAATTACCCAAAAATTTATACGCAATTCTAAAAGTCCGGTAATCTTCGCCCAGTTGGATTTGGACCCCACATACAAAAAAACTAGAGTTTAACTGAAAAATCTAGCATTTTTTTATCGGTTTCTTTCCTAGTGTCTTTATTTGACGCTCACATTTATTATCCTATTATTTGATATTCTATAATATTATAAGATAATCGTTAAATTGTTGAGTAATCGTTAAATTGTTGAGTAATCGTTAAATCGTTATGTAATCGTTAAATTATAATGTAATCGTTAAATCGTTGATGTGTTTTTTAATAAAACATATAAAATGGCTCATTTTTTATAGATTAACAACCTGTTAGAATTTTGTTGTGAGTGTGAATAAAGGACCAAACTCCCTATCTTCACAACAAAAAAAGGCTTAATACATTTGTATCAAACCTATTCTACTAACTTGCGAAGGACGTTACTAAAGGATACAATTGCGCACCCCTACCAGATTTTACGCACCCCTAAATTTTGTCTTTGTTAAGCCATCTTTTAAATCATAACTCTTGAATTTGCTAATAAATGCTTTTTATTTTATGCCTTTTAAAATTTAACAATCGTATAAAAAATATTTAAAATGTCGTGTTTTGCATAAAGTTAATTAATAACTCTTTTTCTTTTTAACCCAACTTGCGCCATCAGGAGTTATCACCAATATATCGATTGGACCTCCAACGGTTTTATTTACTACTGCAAATTTCATTGTATCTATTGTGGTTTTTATTGCATATTCTACAAATTCGATAGCATCTTGTATTGACATCAAATCCCACGGAATATTTTGTTCAGGAAATACTCTTAAATTTGCTTTATCAATTAAAATAGACTCTTGGACTACAATTTGTTTATTAGACGGTAATAATATTTGAGCCTTTGCAGGTATATTTTGTGGTTGGTTAGTGTAAAAAGTTTGTTTTAGTAGCCTAGACATTATTTCTGTTTCTCCATCCCAAGATGCACCAGCACTACTATTATTAATTTTTACTATTGAGCCCTGTCCTGAAGTTATCAATCTATATCCACTCATAATTTTATTACCATTTGAATCAGTATCAAATCCAAAAATATGAAAGATTATGTCAGTATTAGTATTTATGTTTCTTACATATGATTGTAACTTATTAACCGTATCCAATACAGTATCAGTTGCCAAAACTTGACTTCTTATGAAAGTTTTTATAATTCCACTAATTGGAATTTTATTAATACTTCCATCTCCACAAGTTGATATCCCGCAATTGTTTGGTGCAAGAAATGTTTTATCAACAGTATCATAAAAGTGTCCGGATGGAACCCTAACTCTCTGACCCAAAACTTGTTGAACTCTTGAAAAAGAAGTTCTGCTATCACTTGCCATAATGATTCCTTCGTTTGTATAAACGGTAACTAATAAAGACATAATTTCCTCCTATTTTTATAAAATTTAAATATTATATTTAAAAAATTAATAAAGATATTATTATCATAAAGCAGATTGCAGAAATTCCTAAAATAAAACTACCTATAACTATTAAACGATGTTTTATGGCACATATTCTAGAATTCATCCAAATTTGACTATTAAGATCCACGTTATCTTCTTCGTCTATTTTATAATCTTTATAGTCTATTTTAGCAATGTCAATATAATAATTATTTGATTGTGAGACGCTCTTATTTCTTTTTCTTGGGAAAATTACGGCAACAAACAATCCGCCCGATATTAATAAGGTAATAAAATACAATATTAGCACAGTTATGCTTATATAAAATCTTAAATCATAATTTTGTGAATTTATCCCCTTATAAGGATTTAATAAATTAGTAAAACTAGTTGTAAAAGCAAGTATAAATCCGTTGACAGTTATAAGTATGCTTGCCTTATTATCAAAACTAACTATTTGATTTTTTATATCGCTAAGCAACTCTTTTTTTCCCATTATTTCATACCTCCGTCAATCCAATTATTAAAACTAGTTTCAATTATATCGCAATGATAAAACTTAATAGCACTGTCGTATCCATAACCATTATCGCGTTTTGGTTTTATCCAACTTTCATACTTTGGATTTTCTTTCTTTAGATCTTCGATTATGTTATTATAAAAAACATTGCTCATGGCGATAGAACCTAGATTATTTCTATTTGCTTCTCCAGATAAATTTGAAGCATCCACAACTGCGTCTCCAATAAATACTAAATCATAATATCCAGATTGTTTTTTACCCGCTTTAATAACCAGATCTTCAGAAGCACCCAAACCTATTCCGGCATACACTTCTGGAAATTGATTGTTTTTTAAAATCACATTGAACATTTTCATAAAAGTGTTTATCTTATAGGCCAACCTAAAAATACTCAGCAAATCACTTTTATATTCAGTTGAATAAACAGCATACACTGAATCGCCTCTTAAACCTAGTTTTCTTAGATTGTCGTCACTTTTCAAAATATCTATTATTTCAGAAGAAAAAGATCGTATAACTCTGGATATTATGTCTTCGTTTTGATTTTTGAATAATGATGTAGAATCAACTATATCTATAAAAATAGCACCAATCCAACTTTTTATCCCATTGTCATATGTAAATTCTGCATCATTTTTAGGGATACTCCTTTTCTCGACCTTTGTTTTATTTGTAAGTATGTCATGAATGTTTTCTTTTGATTTTTTATAGTCAAAACTCATTTTTACACCAACTTTCTTTTGATCTTTAATTATCTTTAATATCTACAGATTCATCATTATAATTGTAGTCGTTTTGAATGCTATTCTTAGTATTATCAGATACATTTTTAGTTTTGATAAATCTTGAAAGTATCAATGGAACTAAGACCGCAATTAATACATTTTTGAATAAATCAACTGTTTCATAAAATCTTAATGAATTGTCTATATTTAAAAAAGACCACTCTCTATCTATTATAAAAAACAAAGCAAAAAATGAACTTATAGTAAAAATGGTAAGGATATCAACTATTTTTGTCCTTACCTTTACTATCTTTTTACTTTTATCAACTATGTAATATAATCCATTAACAAACAAATAAACATTAGTAATAAATAATCCAATAATTAAAACAGGTATTAATATACTTAAAGTGAAAGTAAAATTTGTGCTTTGAAGAAAGATTTTTTCAATTGTTTGTTCCAATGGAAATAAAGAGCCATACATTAAAAATATCGATATTAAAATAAAAAAAGTTATATAGATAGATTCCTTAATTATTGCTCCTTCTTTTATCACAAATTCTGGTACATATTTATTGTATATCAAAATCATAAGATACGATAACAGAGCCAAAATTAACATAAATGAAATTAGTGCTATACGCCAATTAAAGACAAAAAGCATTGTTAGCGGAATCCAAATAATTGAAGAAACAAGTGCGAATATTATAATCAATGCAATAATTGATAATACTATATATACAGCTTTTCCTAATTTTTCTTTTGGTATACTTTCTTTGGACTTATCGTTGTTCTTCTTACCCTCTTCTTTAATTTTAGAAAGCATCTTATTCTTTGTAAAAGCTTCTATTGATACAGCATAATGAAGAATTAATATTAATAAATCAATAGACATAATTATCCAAAAAACAATATTCATATTATCTCCCCCTTTTTTTAAAACATTTGTGTATTGTTATTCTTACCTTAAATTATAACATAATTTATATGCTTAAACGAAGGCTATTTTTAAACTTTAATAAATAAAAAAACTCCACATATCAATTTACATGGAGTTCCTTACTTGTTTACTATTCCATCATAAAACTTAAACTTAATTCTTTTATCTCTATAAACTGTTGCACTTTCAACTGTTAACATCCAAAGTTCACTATTCCAATCTTTTAGTTTATCGGTTGATTTTTCTAAATTAGCGATAAACTTTTTTATTCTGTAAGACTTCGCTGAGTTTTCTCTTTTAAGATTTGCTAGTTTTTCTTTTCTTGTTCTTAAATCATCATATCTAATTCTTAGTTCTT
>JALOBF010000089.1 GCA_023228385.1 Bacilli bacterium | reverse complement strand
TAACATATTTATCTAAAAAAAAAAACAATAACGGAAAAAAACTTGGTTATTTATAATATAGTGATGAGGTGATAGGATGAAAAAAACATGGCATAGAGTGTTAATTGTCGTAGTAATCGGCGTGATGATATTTATCGGATTTTTCATGAACACAAAAGAAAAAACGGTTGTAACTCCGGTATTTAATGAAAATAACCCTGTCATCACCGGTGTGATTGTAGAAATAAAAGGAGAAGTTAAAAAACCCGGTCTTTATGTTCTTGATTCAGAATCACGCGTTAACGATTTGGTTATATTAGCGGGTGGTTTTACTGGTCAAGCCGATACGACAAATCTTAATTTAGCAGCGAAATTATCCGACGGAATAGTAATTTACGTTAATGCGAAAACCAAGGAGAAAAAGACGAATAAGATATCAATTAATACCGCTTCAATCGAAGAGCTAATGAAACTTCCGAATATAGGTGAAAGTCGAGCCAAAAACATTATTGATTATAGAAATAAGTATGGTAAATTTAACAGTCTTGAGGATTTAGTAAATGTTAACGGTATTTCAAAAAATATATTGGACCAAATTAAAGAATTCATCTGTATATAAAAAACTGATAAACAATTGGTTTTTAATTGCTTTTTTTCTGGTGCTTTCAATATTACTTGTAAAAAGTTATTTTGCCATTATATTTTTTTGTGCTTATGGCTATTATCTTTTTAAAAAAGACAATAGGATTTTTTATATCAGCTTTATCATTATTTTATTTTTTATAATGAGATATGCTATTATTGAGATGAAATATGAGTTTGAAACGCTTGATTCTGTTGATGGATATGTAAAGGATGTCAAAAAATATAACAATTATAATCGAATAACAGTTAAGAATAAAGGAAAGAAATATTATATATATGATTATAATTTTCATCAAATAAAAATTGGTGATCGTATTGAGGTTATGGGGATAAGTCATACGGTTGATTGTGCTCATATTGAAGGGGGATTTGATTATCAACAATATTTAAAGCATCATAAAATAAATGGTGTAATAAAAGCAAACCATTTAAAGGTCATTGGTTATCGTTTTGATATTGGAATTATCAGACAAAAATTATATCAATATCTTAGTTCTTTGTTTGATGGGCCAATCATGAGTTTTCTTAATGCAATTATTCTTGGCGATTCCAGCGGCTTTGAAGATGATTTTATGTCAGCCGTAAAAATAAACGGTATTTCTCATTTATTTGCGATATCTGGGCTTCATGTCGGTTTGTTGGTGGGTTTTATTTATCAAATATTTCGCTTATTTAATGTTGATAAAGATAAAACGGAAATCTTTATTATTATTTTTTTGGGTCTATATGCTATTTTGGTTAATTTTACACCATCGATTATAAGGGCTGTTTTACTTTATGATTTTTATTATATTAACAAAAAATTAAAATTGGGCTTTAGTTCTCTTGATTTATTGTCATTAATTTTTATTATATTAATCATAGTTAATCCTTATTATATTTATCATTATGGTTTTATATTGAGTTTTCTTGTTACCTTAACAATAATGATAACTTCCCCCTTACTTAGTAAGACTAAGCATTCCACCCAAATATTTCTTATTTCACTGTTTTCTTGGTTGATAACATTACCGATAATTGTTAATTTGAATAATGAGATTAATATATTAAGCCCTTTGGTCAATGTTTTGTATATTGACTTGGTTGGATATATTATATTACCTTTTTCCCTGATAGTCTTGTTTTTCCCGATTTTATTAGGGCTATATCGTCATTTAATAACCTTCTTCATTAATTTCACGGTTTTTCTTTCTAAATATATTATGATAAGAATTAACTTTCCCGATTTTACGTTTTTAGGAATTATCATCTATTATTTAATTTTATGGGGGTTTATCAAAGGATACTCGGTTAAAAAATACAAATACCTTTTTATAGGTTTGTTTTTATTGTTTTTGTTATTAACTTCTAATATAATATGTTTTAAGTCTTATTCCGAAGTTGTATTCTTAGATTTATATAATGGCGAATCGATATTAATCTGTGATCAATACAATCGTTGCAATGTTGTAATTGACACCGGAGATGGCAGAAATAAAGAAGTTACCAGTTATTTAAAACGAAGGGGTATTAAAAAAATTGATTATCTAATCATTACACATAATCATCATGATCATAATGGAGAAGCAAGTGAAATAATCAAGGAATTCACTGTTAATAATATTGTTGTAAGTGCATATGATAATAGTGAATTATCTTCAATAGCTGATATAAAAGTAAAAAAAGGCGATAAATTAGGTTGCGGTAATTTAGTGTTTCACATACTTCATCCTGATGCCCCTTATTTGGATGAGAATGACAATAGTATTGTCGTTTACGTTTTAGTGGGCGAATACTATTTCTTATTTCTAGGGGATGTAGGCAATACAGTTGAGAGTAAAATTGCGTTAATGAATTTAAAGGTAGATGTTGTAAAGATAGCGCATCATGGAAGTGCGAACTCAACCAGTCCGCTGCTTTTGGCTAATATAAAGCCAAGATATGCCGTCATTCAAACGGGAAGGATTGAGCAATTTGGTTTTCCTGCCGAAAAAACGATAGCGACTTTACAACGAAATAATGTTACCGTTTATCGCACCGATCAACATTATTCGGTAAAATATAAATATTCTAAAAAAAAGAGTATATTCATAACAATTAAGTAAATAATAATTTTGTCCATCGAATATTATAATTACAAATATAATATTTGATGAGTATATATAAAAGACGTCGGAAGACGTCTTTTCCTTTTTTAAATACTTGACATCCTTTGTTTTTTGTTTTATCATAGAAATCAGAAGGAGATTATTTATTATGATGAAATGTAATAATTGCAATCAAGAAATAAGCGGAAAAGCTAATTTTTGTCCTAAATGCGGCAGTGCATTAATTTTAGAACCGGAAATTATTGAAGCGGTAAGCGTTGATGAAAAATCCCAAAAGGCATTAGTGAACCCTGCTTTTGCTAATACTTGTATTGGTTTTGGCATTACCGGTTTAGCAATAGCTATGATTATTTCAGGTTCACCACTTATTTTTATTGCCGGAGTTTTTGGTGTTTTAGCAATTATCAACGGTGTTAAAAGTTTTAAAGTCCAGCAAAGCAGAAAGGCAACTTGGGGAACGATTTTTGGTACGGTTGCAGTTTTTTTAGCGGTGGTTTTTTTAGTTTTTAATATAACTTATATTATTAAAGCTAATAAAGCACCACGAGTTTATTCGAAAGAGTTAAATCTTAATATTCCCAATAAAGTTCCGGAAGATTATTATCAACATTCAAACGTTTTTTCCGCTTATGGTTTTAAAGTTAATTATTATTATATCAGTTTGGATCATAAGGAGGCTTCTGCTTTTACCGATGAAATAGAAGATGATGCCCGATGGCGTATCTTACCGTTTACGGTTGTGGAAAAAGTACGCTTGCGTAATATAACGGATGAAGATTTTTTTGACTTCACTGTAAACGGATATTTTATTTGTTATAACCGAAACAATGGCTCATATTCAATTCCGGTTAGTGATGAAGATTATGATTGCATCTTAGTAATATATGATAGTGAAAATAAAAAAATTATAATATATGAGATTTGGGCATAAATTATGAAGATTGGCAATGTGCATTTATTTCTTGGCGATGAGCAATATTTAATTGAAAATAAGATCAATCGCTTAATAAACGAATCAGGTGCCAACGAATATAATGTTACTTATTACGATATGGAAGAATTCTCATTAAACGATGCCTTAAATGATGCCTTAATGCCTCCGTTTATGAGTAATATAAAAGTTATTGTTGTAAAGAACCCTTACTTTTTAACAGCGGAAAAAAATCTTGAAACTGGGGAGAAGAAAAGACTATTGGATTATCTTGAACATCCAATGGAAACAACTGTTTTAATTATCAATGGTTACGGAATAAAACCCGATGAAAGAAAATCCGAGGTAAAAAAAATACTAAGTGGCAATTTTGTAAATTATAGTAAAGAACTATCAGAAATTGAGATGTATGGATGGATTAAACGCCAAGCTGCTTTAAATAATATCATATTTGGTGATGAAGCTGTTAAAGCGTTTTATCGTTTAGTTGGAAAAGATCTAATGACTGCAAAAAATGAATTAGATAAACTTATTGCCTATGCCGGAGACAATGAAATAATAACGGCTGATATAGTTAATAATGTTGTAATCAAAGAAATTCAAAACGATGTTTTTGCTTTATCCAACGCTATTATCGATCAAGATAAAACTAAAGCCATTAATATTTATCGCGATTTAATAAAGATAGGGAATGATGCCTATTATTTATTTAATTTGGTTGTTAAAAGCATGCGGGAATTATTGACGGTAAATCTAATGCTTCAGGAAGGTTATCGTCAAGCCGATGTTGCACAAGCAATGGAGGTATCGTCGGGACGCGCCTACTATATGGTGAGAAATGCCCGATCGTTTGATTATAACCTTATTCGTAAGTATGTTTCTCAATTAAGCGATTTAGATTACAAAATAAAAAGCGGTCAAATCGATGTTAAAACGGGATTAGAGTTTTTTTTATTCGGTATATAAAAAAGGGAATGCATCAAGCATTCTTTTTTAATAGTGTGACGGGTATGATATTAGTAGTTATCATTCATAGCCGAACCGGTTAGCCATCAGAAGCCATAGTACTAGGAAACCAGGAAGAGCCGAACAATTTATAGCTGCTAGTAGAACTAAACTTGGGATATTTAATAACTAGAATGTGTTAATGAGGAAGAATAAAGGTATATCCTTGAAGGTTACTCAAAACAGTGATTTGAATATCCACGATAAAGGAGGAAAACAAAAGTGGAAATACTAGATTACTGATTAAAACCTTTATTGAAAAGAAATCAGGACTAATTGTTAATATGACTAAAAGTAAAATAAGTAAGCCTAAAGGGGTTAAGTTCCTAGGTTTCGGATCCTATTTAGATAGTAAAGGCAAATACCAAGTTATTTCCCGTAAAGAATCTAAGAAGAAACTTAAAAGCATTAACCAAAAGAAATTGGAGCATAAACCTGGATTATAGATTCTTTAAATTAAGACAATTTATTAATGGCTGGGTACATTACTTTAAAATCTCAAAGAATGGAAAACATTTAAGAAGAGATTTGAATCTTTGTTTATACTTGGTGCAACTAAAAGAAATGCAAGGCGTACTGCAGGTTGTAGGAAAGGTTACCATTATACATGTGGTAGCGCAACAATTATAAACAACAGATTAATGAAAAGAGGTCTAATCTCAGTATTAGACCTTTACAATAGAGTAGATTTAATTATAAATTGAACCGCCGTATACCGAACGGTACGTACGGTGGTGTGAGAGGGGCAAAATTTTTAGCGATTAGCCTCTACTCGATTAAAAAAAACATCTTATCGATGTTTAAGCTATCGTATTAATCATTTTTGCTAATTTTGATTTATTACGACTGACAAAATTTTTATGATAAATCCCTTTAGCCAAGGCCTTGTCTAATTTTTTTGAAGCTAATTGATAAGCTTTTAATGCTTCTTCATAATTATTATCTTTTACGGCCGCTTCAACTTTTTTCATGGCTGTTTTAGCAGAGGATTTAAATGAAATATTTCTTTGTCTTCTTTTTTCATTTGTAATAATACGCTTAGCTTGTTGTTTAATGTTTGCCATAACGATACCTCCAACTTAGTATATATTAATTTTACCAAAAAACGCAACAGAAATCAAGAAAAATATTGTATTTTTGTTAAAACCATAATTTGCCTTTTTAAAAATACTGTTTTGGTAAACAATAACACCGAGGTGAAATTTATGGAATTAGACAAATTTAAAGTTCGTACCGATTTAGCATTCGAAACATTGGATATGGAGAAAATACAACATGTCGATGAAGTTATTAATGATGAGTTTACGCATGATAAATTAATTATTAAACGAACTGTAATTACTGAAAATGTTGGACGGGAGATTAATAAAAAGCCGGGAATTTATTATTGCCTTGATACGACAGCAATTAAAACCCATGACCATGATGACCTGGTAAAATGTGAAGAGGCACTAAGTTTAATTATAAAAGAAGTGCTAAAAGCAGAAAATATAAATCCCTCTCAACAAAAGGGATTATTAGTTGGTTTGGGTAATGTTAATGTTACACCCGATGCTTTGGGACCTATGGTCATGGACAATGTTATTGTTACCCGCCATATGTTTGTTTTAAATCCCGATGAAGTATCGGAAGGCATTAGTGAAATAAGTGCTATTGCTCCCGGAGTAATGGGCAATACAGGAATCGAAACATATGATATTACTGAAGCCGTAATTAACAAAATTGAAGTTGATTATGTAATGGTTGTTGATGCATTAGCAGCTAAATCAGTTTCTCGGGTGAATAAAATGATTCAGGTTACAAATACCGGTATTTC
>JALOBF010000088.1 GCA_023228385.1 Bacilli bacterium | reverse complement strand
CGATATCAGAATCGGCGATTATGTTGTTGTAAGAAAAGCGGGTGAGATTATTCCCGAAGTAGTACGGGTTAATTTTAAGCGCCGCCCTCAAGATACGGTTCCTTTTCAAATGCCTGATTCTTGTCCGGCTTGTGGTCAGAATCTTATCAGAGTGGCCGGTGAAGCCGATTATTATTGTACCAATTCCCAGTGTCCCGGAATTAAACTATCATCATTAATATATTTTGTTTCCCGGAGCGGAATGAATATTGAAGGTTTAGGCGAAAAGGTTGTTGAAGAGTTGTATTATCGCGGGTATGTTAATAAGATAACTGACTTTTATTATTTAAAAAATCATCGCAATGATTTGCTGACTTGGGAAGGCATGGGAGAAAAAAGAGTTAACAATCTTCTCAATGCCATTGAAAAATCAAAAGATAATTCGTTTTCTCAAGTGCTGACAGCACTTGGAATTAGATTGGTTGGAAATAAAGCGGCAAAAACAATCGCCGTGCATTTTTCGTCATTTAATGACTTGATAGAAGCATCTTATGAAGATTTGATACAGATTAAAGATATCGGGGAAGCTACCGCCCGTAATATTGTTACATTCTTTGAACAGAATTATAATTTAATTGAGGAACTGAAAAAATCAGGTATTAATCCAACGACTACCGTTTCTCAGTTGAAAAATAGAGCCTTTATCGGTAAAACCGTTGTTCTGACTGGAAAATTGAATACTTTGACCCGGGAAGAAGCGACAGAATTGATTGAAAAAAGGGGGGGGAAGGTTACTGAGAGTGTCAGCAAAAAAACCTCTTTAGTAATAGCCGGAGCGGACGCGGGTAGTAAAAAAACCAAAGCCGAACAATTAGGCATTGCAATAATTGATGAAGAAAAGTTTCTAGTGCTAATAGGAGAATGATATGCAAAAATATATTGATATCAAAGGTGCCAGAGAAAATAATTTAAAAAACATTAGCTTAAAAATCCCCAAAGATCAATTTATTGTAATGACCGGTTTATCCGGAAGCGGAAAAACATCATTAGCCTTTGATACAATATACGCCGAGGGTCAAAGAAGATATGTTGAAAGTCTTTCGGCTTATGCTCGGCAATTTTTAGGCAATATTGACAAACCCGATGTTGATTCTATCGAAGGCTTATCGCCAGCTATTTCAATCGATCAGCGTACAACACAAAAAAATCCTCGTTCCACTGTGGGGACGGTTACCGAGATATATGATTATTTGCGGCTATTATACGCCCGTATCGGAGTGCCTTATTGTCCAACCCATAATATTCCGATTACGGCGCAAACGATTGATCAAATGCTAAATAAAATATACGAATCTACCGAAGAAGCCCGAGTTTATATCTTCAGTCCGATTGTTTTTGGTCAAAAGGGAACCCATGAGAAAACATTGGATTTAATCCGAAAAGAAGGATTTGGGAAAGTAAGGGTAAACGGTGAAATTATCGATATCGACGATGATATTAAATTAGATAAGAACAAAAAGCACAGTATTGATATTGTGGTTGATCGGATTAAATTACGCAAGGATGTTCGTTCGCGTTTATATAATTCGCTTGAGACCGCCCTTAAATTTGGCGGGGGAAAGGTTATTGTTGTTATTAATGATAATGAAATTATTTTTAGCGAACAATATGCCTGTCCTTATTGTGACTTTTCTGTTTCAAAACTTGAACCCCGTTTATTTTCCTTTAATTCGCCATTTGGAGCATGCCCGGAATGTAAGGGACTCGGTATATTGCAAAGAATTGATGAAAAATTACTGATAACCGATCCGAAAAAATCAATACGCGAAGGTGCGATTAAATACCTTCGCTATGTTGTTGATACCGATAACATTGAATGGCAATTATTTGAGCGGATGGCATCTCATTATAATATTGATTTGGATAAGCCTTATTATGATTTAACTGAAACAGAGAAAGATATTATTATGAATGGTTCGAAAGAACCGATATTTTATGAAATAACATCAAGAAATAATTATACATTTCGCCGCACCCAAAAAATCGAAGGAGTTGCCGCTTTAATTGAAAGAAGATATTTAGAAACAAAATCCAGCATGTCGCGTGAGTATTACGGAAGTTACCTTCGCGATTTAAAGTGCCCGGTCTGTAGCGGTAAAAGATTATCGGGCGCCGCTTTAAGTGTTTTAGTTGGTGGGATAGATATTTCTGAGTTTACTGAAATGTCGATTTTGGCCGCGCGTAATTTTATTACTGAGTTGACTCTTACTGAGACCGAACAGTTAATATCTTACATGGTTTTAAAACAGTTAAAAGAAAGACTGGATTTTCTTGTTAATGTCGGCTTGGAATATTTAACATTATCACGCGCCAGCGGTACGTTATCCGGCGGCGAAAGTCAACGGATAAGGCTTGCAACTCAAATCGGTTCCCGTCTTACCGGCGTGCTTTATGTATTAGATGAACCGTCAATTGGTCTACACCAAAGAGATAATGCCCGTTTAATTAAAGCCCTTAAAGATATGCGGGATCTTGGCAATACTTTAATTGTTGTTGAACATGACGAAGAAATTATGCGCCAGGCGGATTATCTTATCGATGTTGGACCCTTTGCCGGAGAAGCCGGAGGGCGGATTGTTGCTGCCGGGACACCGGAAGAAGTAATGTCATGCCGCGATAGCCTTACCGGTCAATATTTGTCCGGGAAAAAGACGATTCCGGTTCCTGAAAAACGGCGTTCCGGGAATGGAAAATTCATAAAAATTATCAATGCCTACGGTAATAATCTTAAAAATATAGATGTTATTATACCCCAAGGTATGCTTACGGTTTGTACCGGAGTATCCGGTTCCGGTAAATCAACTTTAATTAATGATATACTGTTGCGTGAGTTGCGCCGGCAGATATATAATTCGAAAGAAGAACCGAGTCAATGCAGTGATGTATTGGGATGGGAAGACTTTGATAAAGTGATTGATATTAATCAGCAGCCTATAGGCCGTACCCCACGGAGTAATCCTGCTACCTATACCGGAGTTTTTGATCATATTCGAGAATTATTTGCGGCTACGGTTGAAGCGAAAATGCGCGGTTATCGAAAAGGGAGGTTTTCCTTTAATGTAAAGGGGGGAAGATGCGAACGCTGCGGCGGAGACGGGGTTATTAAAATTGAGATGCATTTTCTTCCGGATGTTTATATTCCTTGTGAGGAATGTAACGGTTCCCGATATAACTCAGAAACGCTTGAAGTTAAATATCGCGGTAAGACGATTGCTGATGTTTTAAAAATGACGGTTGAAGAAGCTCTTGTTTTCTTTGATAAAATTCCCCAAATAAAAAACAAACTTGCGACTTTAAACAACGTCGGATTAGGATATATCAAACTGGGTCAAAGTGCAACGACTCTTTCGGGGGGTGAGGCCCAAAGAGTAAAACTGGCGAGTGAGTTACATAAAAGAATTACCGACCGAACCATTTACCTTTTAGATGAACCGACAACCGGGCTTCATTCTGAAGATGTAAAAAAATTGCTTGATGTAATAAACTATATTACAGATCAAGGTGCTACCGTTATTATTATTGAGCATAATCTACATATTATAAAGAGTGCCGATTATATTATCGATTTAGGCCCTGAGGGCGGAACTAACGGCGGTCAGGTGATTTGTTTAGGTACACCGGAAGAAGTGATGAATTGTCCCGCTTCTTACACGGGACAATATTTAGCAAAGATATTGAAATAAATAGGGTGATAAGTTAATTGATTAGATATTTATTTTGGTTAATTTCAATAATTACATTTTATTTTTTAATTAGTGAAATAACTGATATTTTAAACATTTTTTATCGGGGGACGGCGATAATACTTACATTATTGTTTGCGGCTACGGTTATTACATTTGAACTGAATAAAAATAACATTTCATTTGTTTGTTACTTGGTTTTTGTTGCGGTGTTTCTCTTGTTTCGGCACCCCCCCGAAAACAATTTTAATTTTGAATTTTATTTATGGAAATGGTTTAAAATAATAGCATATAACCGAACTGCATTTATTAATATAATCGGAAATTTAATATTGTTTATGCCAATGATATTTTATATTAACAATCGATATAATCTATTATTTGTGTTCGGATTTATTCTGTTATTTGAAACAATTCAGTTTATAACTTGGCGCGGCGTATTTGATGTTGTTGATATTGTATTAAATGCGACCGGAGCGGTAATTGGGAAGAGTATTCAAAAGTTAAATAAGTTCTTTTCCCGGCAATATTCATGAAAGGAGAACCGTTCATTCGGTTGGGTGATGACGGTATGAGATATGGATAAAGAAAAAATCGATAACAAAAAAACAAATAATGAAGAACAACAGTTGGAAAAGGATCAGGAAAAGAAATCGAATCAAACCCCGGATATCCCACAACGAGAACTCCAAAAAATGCTTAAGCAGCTTCAAGAACAATATAATCTTGACAGTGAAAAAGTAAAGGTCGTTCAAATCAAACGGCGCAAAGTTACTGTTAAAGAAATCATTTTGTCAGTTGTATTCGGTTATTTGCTTGATTTGTTTTTGACTATGGCTTTAAATGGTTATTTGGCATTTGCCGATTATGATTTTTTAAGCATTATTTTGTTTAGCCTTATCTTTACGACAATTGAAACTGTTCTAAAACAATTTTTTATAAAATATATTTTTCGATTGGTGTTAATGTCATTCGGAATGATAACCATCCCATTAACAATAATTTCTTTTGTTATTGCCGTATTGGTTACTCCGGGCTTAACAATTCTCCATACCGGTCGTATGATTTTATTCTTTATTATTTTCATGATTATCCGACTGGCAATTAGAATGTTTATCATGCGTAAAAACATATTAAAACAAAGAGGTAATAAAAATGATTAAAAGAAAATTCGAACATATTGCAATTTTTACTCTTGCTTTCTTATCGCTATTTTTAATTGGATGCAGCGTTGAAACTTATACCGATAGTGCCGGTAATGAAATAAAAATCATCAGTCGGGAAGCATTTTCTCTTTTTGGTTGGCGTAATGTTTATTGGTATGCAATCATGATAATTACTGGACTTTCACTTGCGTTTATTTATGGTATATATATTGCTCGTAAAATCGGATTTAACGAAAATGCGTTATTTGACGGTTTTATTTATGGAGCGCTGCTGGGTATTTTAGGAGCACGTCTTTGGTATGTGGCGTTTGCCTGGAAAGAAGGAAATTTTACTTTCATTAAAATTTTTACCGGTTTTGTTCATGAAGAGGGAGGACTGGCGATACACGGCGCTGTAACCGCCGCCGGCATTTTTGCTTTTTTCTTTGCCCGCAAACGCAAACTTGATATTTATAAACTCGGTGAAATGTTGGCTCCCGGTTTTTTAATTGGTCAGATTTTTGGCCGCTGGGGTAATTTCTTTAACCAAGAAGCACATGGCGGTCCGATTGCTCAAACTGTGGCCGAGGGAAGAGCTTTTTTGGAAAGGCTACATTTACCGAAGTTTTTGATTGATCAAATGTATATTGACGGAACTTATATGCATCCGACTTTTCTTTATGAATCGGTTTGGAATTTAATCGGACTTTCCATTATTTTAATCACTCGTCGTTTTTCTAAGAAATATTGGATGGGGGATGCGGTAATGTTTTATTTGATATGGTATGGTGTTGGCCGGTTCTTTATTGAATCAATTCGGACCGATGCTTTAACTTTTAATTTCTTTGGTATTACATTACGGACGGCACAAGTTGTGTCAATAATAATGATTATTGCCGGGATAACTTTATTTATTTTAAGAAGAATTTTTAAAGTCAATCCCCATTCGTTTATTGAAATTGTTCAAGAAACCGCCGAGCAAAAAAAAGCAACTGTTGAAAATAATTAAGCGGAGGAAAAAAATGTATGATGTTGTTATTGTCGGTGCCGGTCCGGCCGGTATGACGGCAGCAATATATGCTTTAAGAAATAATTTAAGAGTGGCACTTGTTGAAAGCAATGTTCCTGGGGGCGTAGTTGTTAATACTGCGGTTGTTGAGAATTATCCCGGATTTATAAAAATTGACGGTCCGACCCTAGCCTATTCCATGTTCGAGCAGGCAACAACTCTCGGCGCCGAATATTACGGTTTAACTGTAAGCGGAATCCGGGTTAAAGATAATCATTTTATAGTTTATACAAATGAAGAAGAACTAAAAGGAAAAACGGTTATTTTGGCCAGCGGGACCAAGCAAAGGAGACTTGGAGTTCCGGGAGAAGAAAAATATGCCGCGCGCGGCATATCATGGTGTGCAATTTGTGATGGCGCCTTATATAAAGGGGAGAATGTCGCCGTTATCGGCGGCGGTAACAGTGCTTTTGAAGAGACGATATATTTATCTAATTTAGTAAAAAAAGTATATCTTATACATCGCCGCGAAGGATTCAGGGCGGAAAGTTCTCTTATTGAAAAGGTTAGAGGGTTGAAAAATATTGAAATGGTTTTAAATTCACAGGTTATAGAGTTTATCGGAACCGAAA
>JALOBF010000087.1 GCA_023228385.1 Bacilli bacterium | reverse complement strand
CAAAGAAAACGTAATATTGATTGGGAATGGGGAAATTGTAAGTTTTGTTGACGGAGAACTTGCTGCGAAAGGCGATAAAATCCCGGTCGGTGATGTTTTGGTCGACGGTTCTTTTGTTGGTGATATTAATGAGGTGGTACTAAAAGACCGCGAGTTTTTATCACAGGAAGGAATCATTTTAGTCGTTATTATTTTGGATGTTAGGTTAAAGAAAATAGTTGCCGGTCCCCGGGTATTATTAAAAGGTTTTATGGCCGGGGCAACTGCCGAGGAAGTTGAAAAAAAGATTGTAAAAGTTGCTACAGATATAATGGAAATTTATTTTCTAAAAAAATATATTGATTGGAACGATTTAAAATCATCGTTACGCGATGCGGTTGCTAAGGAAGTGTTTCAAGTAACGAAAAAAAATCCGATTATAATGCCATCATTAATCGATGTTGAATCAAACAAGTAGAAGGTGTAAAACATGAAGAAAATGAAGAGTAATGAAATAAGACAAATGTGGCTTGATTTTTTCCGGGAAAAAGGTCATGATATTATCCCGAGTGCATCCTTAGTGCCGGTTGACGATCCGACTTTATTATGGATTAATGCCGGTGTGGCGCCGCTCAAGAAATATTTTGACGGCCGGGAAATTCCCAAAAATCGGCGAATGGCTAATTCACAAAAATGTATCAGAACCAATGATATCGAGAATGTCGGAAAAACCGCGCGACATCACACATTTTTTGAAATGCTCGGTAATTTTTCCATTGGCGATTATTTTCGCGATGAAGCCCTTGCCTGGGCTTTTGAGTTGCTGACATCACCTCAATGGTTTGATTTAGATCTTAATCGCTTATATTTTACCGTATATCCTAATGATACAGACTCCATTGAAAAATGGGTAAGTCTAGGCGTTTTCCGCGATCATATTATTGAACTTGAGGAAAATTTTTGGGAAATAGGTGAAGGACCGTGCGGTCCCGATACGGAAATATTTTTTGATCGCGGACCGAAATACGATTCGGATAATCGCGGAATCGAACTGTTAAAGCAAGATATTGAAAACGATCGTTATATTGAAATATGGAATATTGTCTTTAGTCAATATAATGCCGAGACCGGTCGCCTTCGTCAGGAATATCGGGAATTACCCAGCAAGAATATCGATACGGGAATGGGGTTGGAACGGGTTGCATCGATTATGCAGGAAACGGATACCAATTATGAAACCGACTTATTTATGCCGATTATTAAGGAAACGGAAAAATTAACCGGGGTTAAATATCATAAGCAAATGGCATTTAAAGTGATTGTCGACCATTTACGGAGCGTTGTTTTTGCCCTAGCCGACGGTGCGGTTTTAAGCAATGAGGGAAGAGGTTATGTTTTAAGGCGACTGCTGCGTCGGGCGGCGCGTTTTGGTAAAAAACTCGGTATGAATCAGCCGTTTCTCTATAAACTGGTATTGACGGTTGCGGAAGTTATGAATGATTTTTATCCTTATCTTTTAGAAAAAGTCGATTTTATCATGATGTTAATCCGCCAAGAAGAAGAGAAGTTTCTTCAAACCTTGGAATCGGGAGAAAGCAGACTGTTTGAATTTATCGAATCATCTTCCGACAAAACAATTCAAGGGGAGATTGCCTTCCTTTTATATGATACCTTTGGTTTTCCTCTGGAATTAACCCTGGAAATTGCCGAAGAAAACGGTTTTCGGGTTGATATTGAAGGCTATAACCGCGAACTGGAAAAACAGAAAGAAAGAGCCCGCCGCGCTCGTCATATTGATCAATCGATGACCATGCAAAATGAAGCCATGTTGAATTTTAAGGAAGAAAGCAAATTTGTCGGTTATAGTAAATTAAGGGAGATAACCGAAGTTATTGCTTTATTTAAAGAAGGAAAAAGAGTCAATAAGGCTACGGGTGAGGTTATTGCTGTTTTTAAGGAGACTCCCTTTTATGCTGAAGCCGGCGGTCAAGTCGGGGATCGGGGAACCCTAATTTATCAAGGAAAAAAGTTTAAAGTTACCGACACAACAAAAATGCCTAATTTTCAACATGCATCGGTGATACAATTAAACACGGATAAATTAGCGGTCGGTCTATCTGTCACGCTTGAGGTCGATAGAGAGTTCCGGGGGAATGTCACCAAAAATCATACCGCAACCCATTTATTGAACGAAAGCCTTCGCCAAATTGCCGGTTCCCATATTCACCAACAGGGTTCCTATGTCGGTGATGCTTATCTGCGTTTTGACTTTAATAATTTTCGCCCTTTAACCGATAATGAAATCTTACAAATCGAAGATTTGGTTAATGAAATAATAAAATCAGCGCTTCCGGTCGCCGTTTATGAGATGCCTTATCATGAGGCGCAAAAAAAAGGCGTTCAGGCGATCTTCGGTGAAAAGTACGGTGATGTTGTCCGGGTTGTCGATATTGATTTTTCCAAAGAGTTATGCGGCGGATGTCATGTTGCCAACACCGAAGATATCGGTGCTTTTGCGATATTTAATGTTGAAAGTAAGGGGTCCGGTATTTTCCGGATTGAAGCCGCCACCGGAAATAATATTGAAGCCGCCCTTAACGGCGTTCTTGTCAGCCTGGCTGATGAGACTCTCGATTTAGAGAGCAAAGCGGAAAAAATTCTTTTCGAAGCGGTTTGCAATAATATAAAACTCGAATATCAACCGGTTACATTCAGCCCGTATCAGCCCAGTTATCGTTTGATTATAAATCACAATCAGGAAATGGCGATTTTGCGT
This sequence comes from Bacilli bacterium, assembly GCA_023228385.1. Taxonomy (GTDB): domain Bacteria; phylum Bacillota_I; class Bacilli_A; order ML615J-28; family CAG-698; genus UBA3946. Next base: position 3,827 of record JALOBF010000087.1, on the reverse strand, counting down.
AATGCGGTAAAAGAACTTGATAAAACTTATCAAAAAGTCAAAAAAGAAAAAACTGTCATTTCTCTTGCTGATTATTTAAAAAATGTCTTGACAATTGGCAAGCATAATGTTTTAATTATCACAACGGAATTATTAGAAATAGCGCAACAAAAAGATTTAGCTGACCGGTTGGCGGACCGATTAACTTCTTCGGTGATATTTATTGCCAATATTACTTTTGACAAGGTCGTCTTTGTTTGTAAAAACAAGATAAAAAAATTGCATGCCGGTGAGATTGTTAAAACGGCAGCTCAGGTCTTGGGTGGCGCCGGCGGCGGCCGGGCCGATTTTGCGCAAGCTGGTGGTCGCGATATAAGCAAAGTGGATTTTGCTATCGCCGCAGTAAAAGATCTAATAACGAGTCGTTTATGAAAATACTCGGATTGGATTTAGGAACAAAAACATTGGGAATGGCGGTATGTGATGTTACCGAAACGATTGCAACACCAATTGGCACTATCCGTTTTCCCGAATATGATTTGGAAACCGCCTTACAGGCAGCGCTTAAAGTCATTGATGAATATCAAATTGAAAAGATTGTTATGGGATTGCCGAAACATATGAGCGGCAATTTAGGCACCTTGGCATCATATTGCCTAAGGTTTAAAGAGATGTTGTTAGAAAGCTCTGCTTTAGAAGTGATAATGATTGACGAACGGTTGACATCACGGATAGTCGAAAGGGTAATGTTGGATGCTGATGTAAGCCGAAAAAAAAGAAAAAAGAATGTAGATAAATTGGCGGCGACCGTTATCCTTCAAAGCTATCTTGATTCTCACCATAAATAAGCAGAAAGGAGCACAAAGATTATGATGAATAAAGAACATCTTACTTTTATCGACGAAGACGGTAATGAGATTCTTTGCGAGATACTGTTTACATTCGATTCGGATTTATTTAAGAAAAGTTATGTATTGTTTTATCCGGTAACTGAAAGCGACGAAGAAAATATTGAAGTGATGGCCGCTTCTTATATTTCCGGTAAAGACGGTGATGGCGAATTACAGCCGATTGAAACTGATGAAGAATGGGAATTAATCGAAAAAGTATTAAAACAGTACGAAGAAGACAATTTTCCTGAAGACGATAATGATGAAGATTATGATTTTGAAGATGACGACGATTACGACGACGACGATTATGACGACGATGAGTGCGATGAATGCGATGACGATGATGAATTTGAAGATGAAGATGAACAATAAAATGTCATATTAAAATCATAAAAACCTTCTGCCGGTTAAATAGCGGAAGGTTTTTTATTAGTTTTGATACAGCATTATATATGTTGCCAATTCAAGAAATTTCTGACCGTTTTCTTCTTCCGGCTCATATAAAGATAAATGTTTTTTTGGTTGTTGCAACGGAATTTGCGCAAGTAGTTCACAATCGAGTTGAGCGGCAACAACTTCACCGCCGCCTTGGCCGAATAGATATTCTTTTTCTCCGTTTACCGGATTTAAAAAATAAGACATATTTTCAATAACTCCAATCACCTTCTGTTTTAGTTGTCGTGCTGCAATTCCGGCTTTAATGGCAACATGACTGGCCGCCAGATGCGGAGTTGTTACTATCATTGTTTCCGCCGTCGGAACGATATTTCTTAAATCGAGTGTTACGTCTCCGGTTCCCGGGGGAGCATCGATTATCATAAAATCAAGATTCTGATTCCATTCGACTTGATAAAAGAAGCTTTCCAGCATTTGATGAAGCATAGGCCCCCGCCACACTACCGGTTTTCCCGGTTCCGTAAAAAATTCAGTAGATATTATTTCAATACCGTATTGATTAAGGGGGATGATTTTTTTATTGCTGGTAGCTTTCGGATATTCCGGTTTCATTTCCATGATTCTGGGAACACTGGAACCATAGATATCAGCATCAATAATTGCTGTTTTTTGGTTTAGTTTGGTTAGGGCATATGCCAAATTAACGGCGATGGTTGATTTTCCAACTCCGCCTTTACCGGAAGAAATAATGATAAAGCGGACTTTACGGTTGGTAATCGAATCAATTTTACGTTTTTCTTCAAACTGTATTTTTACACCGTTAAACCCTAAATCCAACTTTATTATTTGGGCGATTTCCCGGCGCAGTTTCTTTTCCGCTTCACCCCCTGTTTTATTGATGGCGATTATTAGAATAACCAGGTTTTTTTCGGCATCAATACCGATATGGCGAATTGCCCCCTCGGTATGAAGCGTTTTGCCGCTTGTTTCATCGGTTAATTGACTGATTTTTTCTCTAATTATTTTCGTATTCATGTTTTCCTCCAATGATGGGTATTTTAAATTCGTTATCGGCGCTGGTCTTTCCAGTAATTAAATCGTAGAGTCGACTGGCTCGAAGTTCGGTGGTGGATATTTCATCAGTGCGGTTCTTAAAAGAAGTAATAATTTTATCTTTAATTGTTTTAGGTAAATTACGGATATAAGCGAGGCCCTTTTGATTACTGCCCAGAAGTCGTAAATAGTATTGACAAGTTTCTTCATATTTTTTGTCGGTATCAAGCAGAACATGTAAAATCAGACGTTTGATTTTATTGGCAGTGTATCGTTTAGTCTGGATGTTTTTGATGAATTTTTGATAACAGGTTTCGTTTTCGAGAAAAGCAGCAAAACGGTTTTCAATTCCTTCGGATATGCCAAAAATGTTTTGAAAGTATTCGCTTTTTTCTTGGATAAAACGATATTTTAGTAAAAGCAAAAGATTGTTTTCCGCCTTATTTAAATCAACCAGCGGTGCCTCCCAACAAAAGTCGGGGATATAGGCTGTTATATCTTTGTTGTCACGTAACAAGCCCCTTATTGCTGTAGCACTTGAGATTTTACCGGTTGTTTTTTCGTCAAAATAATTACTGTCAATTCTCTTAATTAAGGTAATATTAATTTTTCTTTGTAATCGTTCGATACTTCTTAAATATTGAATTGCCAAGGTGTTGTTGGGCAGTGTGAAGTTTTCAATGATTTCCTGATTATTATTTAATTGTTTCAGCGCTTGAAAGCAACTTGCCGGATAGGAGTGACCTTTGTTTAAGTAATGGCGAACCATGTGGTCAAACTTAGGGTTATCTATAATAGTTTTCATTTGATTTAACTGATTAAAATTATCAAGTTCAACCCCAAAGCCGAGATCGGTAACACCAAATTCATTAAGGATATTAACAGCATTAGCTGCGAAGTAATCAGCGCTGTTGACGGTACTAATAAACGGTAGTTCTAAAACAATATCAATCCCGGAAACAAGAAGAAGCGAGGTTTTCGTAAACTTATCAAGAACCGAGATGTCGCCTCTCATCGTATAATTGCCCGATATTACAGCTATAGTGAGATCGGGATTTAATTTGGCTTTAGTTTCTCTTAAAAAGTAATGGTGCCCGTTATGAAAAGGGTTAAGTTCTAATATTAAACCTAAAACTTTGCACATTCTTATCACCTTGAACAATATTATATCACAAGTCGGGGAAAATGTTTTAATCTTTATCAAAAATATATATCATATGTTATAATATACTTAAGGAAGTCAGCTAAATTGTATGGCCTACTTATTTATCTTAATATTAATAAAATCATTTTCGAAGAGAGATACAGAATCAATCGGCATTCTATAACATGCAAATTAGTCTCTATATAAAAACTGTCTTACTAAATGCAGCCTATCCCAAATATGATATCATCATTATGCAAATAAAAAGGATTGATTTAATTGTGAAAATAAAGAGATTATATATTATAATATTTATTATTGCTTTTACAATTTGTTTAGTTAATAAAAGTGTAAATGCGGAA
>JALOBF010000086.1 GCA_023228385.1 Bacilli bacterium | reverse complement strand
AACTCCCGCCATAGACATTCGGATGTAAGGTATTGCCCTGATAGTCTTCCACTAGCCATTCGTCTTTTACCGCCGCGGCTTTATATATGCTGTTACCGGCATTAAAAGTATGGCACCAGGCAAAAACATCAATACCTACTTTTTTCGCCTCTCCGATTAACGCGGCAGTATAGTCGTGCTTATAGTTATCACCGTAATAATACATGGAAACTTGCGGATGAGTATCCAAAATTTCCGAACGATAACTGGCATAACCGTTCCAGAAAGTTTCAACATAAATCGTATTAAAACCCAATGCTTTTACTTTCGCGACAAATTCCTGAATTCCGGGAAGACTTCTTTCAGAAATCGTTGTTGCATTCGGCCGATGCCATAAAGCCCGAACTTCAAGCATCTCCGCTTTTACCGTTCGATATTTGACTTCTAATGTTAATGATTCGACTAGAGCCGCTTTATCTTGAACCGTTTTAATCATATCATCAGAAAGATTGCCCTGATTAAGAAGTTCTTTAGTTTCCTTATATTCATTTTCAATTTCCTCAAGAAGATTAATAACGGCCGTTTCATGATAAATATAAAAACTCGATTCAGCAATGACTTTTAAACGCCAAGCTTCATTGCGGTTTTTTTCAATTAAAAAAGCGGCACTTAAAACTGGGTTTCGTCTTACCGTAACTTCCAGCGAATCATGATTAATTTCAACAATATCACCAACCTGAACCTTCATTAATAGTTCTTTTTTTGTTCCGTGACCGGAAATTGCATAACCGCCGGGATAAACCCTAACATTGGTCGCCGCTTCAACAACATAATTATTTTCATTAACCGAAATCTCATAGCCCCACTGATTGGCCGGAGTTTTTCCGGTTGAATTATAATTGTAATAAACTAAATAATTTTCATAACGCACTATTTCTTTGCCGTTTAGAACATCGGCAAAAACGATTTCATCATTAACGCTATTAAGAGCCAAGGATGCTGAACTCAGTCCAACAAATAAAAGCATCATATATTTCATCGCTTAATCTCGCTTTCTTTTCTGATTTAATTATAACATATAACACTTGTATATACAATCTTCTTTTTAAAGTAAATGGGTTAAATCAATTGATTTTATGAACCAAATTGTTTATAATATATTATAGAGGTGTAATATGAAAACTGCTGTCTATCCCGGATCTTTTGATCCGGTCTCCAATGGTCATCTGGATATCATTCGCCGCATTGCTAAAATATTCGACCGCATCTATGTACTGGTCTCAATCAATCCCAGTAAACAATATTTATTTACGACCGGCGAACGGGTCGAAATGTTACAGCATGCAACACGTGATTTGAAAAACGTTATTGTCGAATCCAGCAATAAATTGGTTTTAGAATTCGTTCACGAAAAAGATGCACAGGTTATTATCCGAGGCGTTCGTAGTTTTATCGACTATCAAAATGAAATTACCTTGTTTTCTTTTAATCGTTCAATCGATCCCACGGTCGATACCCTGTTTTTGTTCCCGTCAACTAATAACCTTTTTCTTTCATCCTCTTCGATAAAAGAACTTGTGATGTTCGGTAACGATATTACCGCTTTTGTTCCGGAAGGACTTGCAGAACGAATAACTAATAAAATTAAGGCTTATTGTCATTTATAACGGCTAAAACCGTTTTTTTTATTGCATTTTGTCAAAAAATGTCATATAATAAGTAAGGGGTGAAAAAGATGGGAAAGAAAACAACGCAACAAATATTTACATTGCTTTGTTATATACTGGTAAGAGTTATCGCCGTCTTAATACTGGCTTACAGTATTTATTTAATTATTGTCGAGAAAGTTGACGAATTAGAAAGCCGGTATTTTATGATTGCTTTTTATTCATTGCTTTTACTTGGTTCATCCTTTCTTCCATCAATCATTGAACGAAATTGGAAAATCGACATTCCCGAATTTATGGAAATACTTTTTATCATATTTTGCATCGGTTCTTTGTTAATTGGTGAAATAATCGGTGTCTATCGAATGAACAGTTGGTGGGACGGTTTAATGCATACATTAAGCGGTTCGCTTATTGCTATTTTTGTCTTTTCGCTTTTGCGAATGATAAATGATAGCGAAAAAAATACAAGAAAAATATCACCGCTGTTTCTGGTTTTTCTTGTTTTCTGTATTGCAACAACCGTTGGTGTTATTTGGGAAATTATCGAATTTTTAGCCGATACCTTTACCGGCAGCAATATGCAACGTTATTTCAATGATGTTGCCGGAGAGCCTTTTATCGGCCAGAATGCTTTAAAAGACACCATGCTTGATTTTATTCTTAATGCCATCGGTGCTCTTGTTATTTGCATCATCGGTTATATTGATTTAAAGATTAAAAAAATTACCCTGATTAAACGAGTTAAAAAAATCGGATAGACAAAAAGCACATTATTGCCTGAACCAAACCAAATGTGCTTGTTTAATCATTATTATATGTTAATTTCCTTTTGGCCAAACCGCCAAGCGAAGTTTCCCGATAATGAGGATGTAAATCTTTCCCGGTTTCTTTTAATGACAAAATACAATCATCCAAAGAAATATAATGTTTACCATCGGTTAAAAGGGCAAAAGTCGCCGAATCAATAGCTCTTCGCGCCGATAAGGCATTCCGTTCAATACAAGGAATTTGGACATATCCTAAAACCGGATCACAAGTCATACCCAGATGGTGTTCCAGGGCTATTTCTGCTGCATATTCAATTTGTTGATTGGTCCCACCATTTATATAGGCCGCGGCAGCGGCACTCATGGCACAAGCGGTTCCTACTTCGCCTTGACAGCCGACTTCAGCTCCGGAAATCGAGGCATTATGTTTAACCAAATTACCGATTAACCCACCAACCAATACCGCTTCACTAATTATACGAAGCGGATATTTTTTTATATGATGATAAACATATAATACACCGGGCATAACTCCGCTTGAACCGCAAGTCGGAGCGGTAACAACTTCTCCGCCGGCGGCATTCTCTTCCGATACGGCGAGAGCCGCCGCAAATACCAATGTATTAAAATCAAAACTTTTTTTATATTGTTCATAGATATTTTGGGCTCGGCGTTTAATCATAAGAGGACCGGGTAAAATACCGGATACACTTAATCCTTGTTCTACCGCTTTAAACATAGTAGAGACTATTTCCTCGGCAAAGTTTTTTATCTCTTCACCTTCCGCTTCAATGATATATTCCAATAAACTTATTTTTTTCTTTTCTGTATAAGCAAGTATCGCCTGCATTTTATCCAGTGAATAACAAAGATTCGGCTCAGACCGCGGTTCATCTAAATTTTTTAAGTCCCCACCGCCGACGGAAAAAACCAACCATTCACCAATAAGACAATTCGCTTGATCATAAGCGATAAATTTCATACCATTGGGGTGATAATCATAATTAATCTTAGGAAGATAAAGTACCGTCGTTTTCAACGGACCCAGTTCCTTTTTTACTGCCCAATCGGTTAAATGTCCCTTCCCGGTTAATGCTAGCGCTCCATATAGTTCAACTACAAACCGATTTGCATCGCTATGTTTTTTGTAAAAGATTTGTGCTGCTTTTTGCGGCCCCATTGTATGAGAACTGGAAGGACCGTTTCCGACTTTGTATAGTTCTCTTAGCGATTCCAAAATATCACCTCTTTGTTAATATTTATTATACCATGAACTTATTTATTTTTGTGAGAAAATTTTTAAATTTTCTTTAAACATAATATTAAAAAAGGTTGGATAATATCGGCAGTTTTACTACTTATATTACACTAACCTTTATTCATACATCTTTTTAATTCATCAAGAGTCGGCATCGCTGGTTGAGCGCCAAAACGAGAAACAGTAATCGAAGAGGCCAAACTGGCAAAATTAATAGCTTCTCTAACCTTAACGCCAATTGCGATTTGAGCAACATAAGCACCAATAAAAGTATCACCGGCAGCGGTTGTATCCATAACTTTAGTTTTATAAGCTGGATATTTTTCGATTTGATTATCATTTAAATAGCAACAACCGTCATCACCCAAAGTTATAATTAATTCATTAACTTTTAACGTTTGAAAAAATCTTCTTATTTTGGATATATTTTCATAACTGTTAGGGATAATACCTGATAATTGTTCGACTTCCTTTTCGTTTGGGATTAGCATATCAATATACTGATACATTTCAATAGGAAATTCAATTACAGGGGCTGGATTTAAAATTGTATTCATACCTATTCCTTTAGCTGCTTTTAATACGGAGAACACAACATTTACCGGTATTTCTAATTGTGATACTAATATATCACCTTTTTTAGCTTTAGACCGAATGAAATTAATTATAAAATCAATATTATGATAAGCATTAGCACCCTGATTAATGACAATCCGATTATCATGATTCTCAATTAAAACAACGGCAATTCCGGTAGGTGCTTCCTTATCGATTATAACACCGCTGCTATCAACATGGTTTTTTTGCAATGATTCTATTAGCTTTTGGCCATATAAATCATTGCCGACAGTCCCAATCATTGCAACATTGCCGCCCAGTTTACTGCAGGCAACCGCCTGGTTAGCGCCTTTCCCACCGCAGTTCAAATTAAAATAATTACTGATAGTTGTTTCGCCTTTTTGGGGAAAATTTCCTACTTTAAGAACGATATCCATATTAAGGCTTCCCAAAACAAAAATATTCTTCATACTATTTACCCAACTTTTGACTGCAAGCAACCGTAAACTTAGCTAATTCTTTGATGCTTAGTTCTTTATGACCGCGAATATAAGTTTTTAATTGATCACCGATTGGATCCGTCCATTTTTTTGATAAAGCTTCCTTACCTTTAATAATACCAATAATTGTACCGATTTGAGCAGCATTACAGTCAACATCATATCCGGCCATACAAATTATATTCATGGTTTTATCGAAATCGCCATAGCCAAACCATAATGCAATCACTTCAGCTGCCGCATTCGGATAGGCGTGGATCCAATTGTAACGGTAATATTTTTCCTCGCATGCTTTCCAAGCCAAACGCCAATTTTTTTTCTCAATACATTGATTTAAGGCGAAAGTTACTACTGTATAATACTCACTTTTATTGGGGATTAATTCGATTGCCGTTTTAACTATTTCCCGAACATCGGTTTTAACATAAGCTAATGAAACCATTACCGCATTAAATATTTCACCTAATACGCCATTATTATAATGAGATACCACTCCATCTATATAGGCCAGTTTAGCAGCCAACATCGGATTACCGGGGGCCACCATTCCACAAACAGCCCCCCGCATTTGGGCACCAATCCATTCCCGATAAGGATTATGAAGATATCCACTTTGCGGAGGATATATTCCCATTTTTATATTTTTTATAGCCCATTCTTCAGCCGACCAAGCAAAAGGAATTAGAGCAGTCCATTCCTCAGCAATATCAGCCGAAGTTAATTCTTTTCCTTTCCGGTCCAGGGCTTTTAAAAAGGCGAATTCATAAGTAATATCATCATTATATGTGTTAGGTTTTCGTACATATTCGGTGATATTTCCGAATACCCTTTCGATATTTTCACTGGTATAGCCTTCAACGGCAGTGCCAAGAGCACCGGCGCAAATTTGTGCCAGCCAGCCATAATAAGTTTTATCAAAAAATGTCTGACTGTTAATGTCAACCGCAACCGCAGTAATTATTTTAATATCTTCTAAATATTTTTGAAAATCATCATAAATGCGATAACGCCAATAAGGGTGATTCTCATTTTTTTTCGCATTGTTTAATATATTCCATATTCGCCAAGTAATACGATTTAGTGAAACCATATTGTTTGCCTGTAAATATCTTAAACCTTCATCAATTAATGCTTCAGCCGCAGTAACATCATACCCCATATTGGCCATATCTTGGATTGCCGCAATAATTACCCTTTCCGGGGCATTTGAACCCGGAACATTGCTTTTCCATTTCATTTTTAAAAAGATATCATCCATTTCCTCAACGCTTAATGAAAATAACCACCCCTGCTCATCTTCTTCCAATACTTTTGGAATAGCATTTTTCATTAATTCATACTCGCGTTCCCATGCTTTTTTCATGTAAATCTCCTAATTTTTATATATTTTTAATGCTTTTTTTTTTGAACTGAATAAACAATTAAAGCCAAAACGGTCATTAAATAAGGTAATATATTTAACAGTTCGTAAGGTATGCTAAGAACCGATTGGGCACCGATGGCAAAATAATCAACCATTCCAAATAAAAAAGCAAATAAAGCAGTAATTATCGGGTTGCCGGTACCGATTGCTTCGGCTGCTAAACCGATAAAACCCCGACCACCAACCATACCAACAGAATAATACGATAAATAAACCATTGATAAAAACGCGCCGCCAAAGCCGCACAATATACCGGATATCATTAAGCTTATGGTTTTAATATTGTTAACGTTAATTCCAACCGATCGACAAGCATTAGGGTTTTCACCAACCGCCTGAATCCACAAGCCTAATTTTGTTTTCTTTACTAACCACCAAATCATAAATACCATGAAGATTCCCAAATATACTAAAAGGTTTTGAGAAAACAAAACCGGACCTACAATCGGTATATTAGAAAGAAGGGGAATT
>JALOBF010000085.1 GCA_023228385.1 Bacilli bacterium | reverse complement strand
ACGATTACCCAGCAACCGTACTCTCTGGCTTTCGGTATAATATAATTTTGGACATTATTTAAAAAATTTGATCCGTGAAGACTGCCGGAAGCAGTGGCGGTTATGAAAGCGCAATTTATTATATCCAAAGTTTCAAAAAAAGCATCATTGACTAAATGATAATTACGATAAATATAACTGGAAGCAATCGGACTGATTAGCTTTTTATATTCATTGGCCGTTACCTGAAAATTTACCGATTCCGTAAGGTTCGGCGCAACCAGTTTAGCGGTTAAAGTTACAACGGTCTGGACTATCGGGCGCTTATACACGCCGGTATTTGTAATAATTTCGGGATGACTGCTGGTCCAGGAAATATTATAGCCGCTGTAAGACAGGGGAAGGTCCAAGTCACCGGTTACAACTTCCGGCAGCAATCCGTTTATGTATTGAACAAATTCTTCAATCGAATATAATTCCCATACAGCCGTATAAGAAACGGCCGTTATATTTTGGGAAGCTTTATAACGAGGAAAGACCGTACAAATATCAACACCGTCACTCCAACCGCCAAAATGAAATCCGTCTTTTACCGCCCGCGGTAAAAGATCACTGTTTAAAAATTCAATTTCCATCGTTTCATCATGGGTAACCGGATAAAAAGAACTTGTAATCGTACCTTCCTGATAACTATCAATATCGCCGTCAAAAATAACGATCATTCCAATCGGACCACTGGTCGCATAATTTTTTATTTTAGAAAAAGCGGTCTCGTCGGTGCAAAACTCATGAACGGCTAAAACATAATCATAATCGGAAACTCCCGACTTTACAATATCCTTAGTGGCGGCATCAATCGCAACAACGCGATATATATTCGTCCCTTCGACCCGTTTAATAAAAATCTTATAAAAGTATTGATAAAATAAAGCATTTTTATTGAGAAGCGTATAAGACACACCGGTTGTGTCATTAAGTTGGGAAATTTTTAAAGCGGCATCGGGCTCTTGGTTAAGGATTACATAATGAAGAATGTCGTTGGTCCAAATACCGCCATTTAAATCAAAGTTGACCCGCACCGGGACATATTCGTCTTCCGGTTCGCCCTCGACCATCCTGGTGATTTCATGAGCATACTCCGAATCATCTATTTTTGCAAGTTTATAAGGATTGATTTGTGAGTACACCGAAGAATATACGGTGTGCAATTCACCCTCCTTATCGTTATATGTAAAATAAGCCCGAATGGCAAAAGGAGAATTATAATCCTTTTCTTCAAGATTAATAACAACGGTGGTCAGCTCCTTAAAACCATCACTTGAAAGATCATAATCGTTTTTTTCTAAGGTAATTTCCGAAGCCGTATGGACTTCTTCTTTCAAAACTAAAATACCAATCGATACAATATCATCTTTAGCCACCGCTAAATATTTCTGATTAAAAGAAACATTAACAGCAATACCCCGATCTGAAGGTGATAAATAAATATTTGAAATATAAAGCGCTTTTTCGTTATCAACAATATAATTACATCCGATTAGCATAAAAACGACTAAAAATAAAAAAATTATAAACATCTTCTTCATTCTTCTTCCTCATCTTCTCCATAAAATTTTTGAACATAATTTCCCATAATATTATAGCATATAAGAATTGATAAAAACAGAAACAATTCTTGGTAATTATTCTTTCTTAAAAAACAATAATAATCACCCTTCACCGATTAAATAAGATGAATATAACTTTAAAATTTTTTTCAATTCACACCGGTAATAGTTGACATAATATTCATTTTTTTCTATTATATTTACTCATATTTTAAAAAATCACTGCCAAGTTTAACTATTTACCGTCGGTACGAACATATTTATACAAATATTCCCATACTTTTTCAATTGGAATGGCCACCGCACTTATAAAGTCATTATTTGAGCTTGAACCGGCAAAATTAATTCCAACTAAATTTAATCCAACATTTAAAATTGCTCCACCGGATGAGCCGCAGTCAATCGGCGCATTATGGACCGCAACCGGAAAATTTACGGTGGAAGATGCTATAGGTTCCGAAAAATTAACTTTTCTATAATTTAATACTTTTCCGAATGTAATAGTATTATTTTGACCTTTAGGCTGTCCCAGAGCTATTATTTCCTCGCCTATTAAAGGATTCTTTTTTGCAATTTGAATTGCCGATAACATCGTAGAACCTTTTTTAAATACAAGCGTTGCTAAATCATAATTTGGATCTATTGAATTGTTTAAAATCGAAGCACTATAAGTATTGCCGATATAATCTTGAACAGTATACTGAATATGTGAATATCCCTCCCTTTTATAAACCACATGGGAATTAGTAAGTATATAATAATAGCCATGAGCATCGGCAATAATAATACCGCTGCCGGAACTTGTTATTGACTCTGTTTCAAATCCTAGAAAAGTATTATAATTTTTCACGCGAATTTCTACATTTGATTTAATAATCTCGGTTGATATTTTGTTAATTAACGCACTATAATTTGGCGTATACTTGGCATATAAATATATACTTTCATTAATTGGCTTATCAAATAAAAACTCTTTACCGTCTTCTGTAAACCAGCCGGCAAAAATATAATTTTCTTTTTTTGGCGCTTCCATCGGACCGAATATTTGCATATTTGATACAATTTTATATCCTTTTTCTATGCCATCCACAACAAAAGTTACTTTATAATTCGTTTCTTCTATTACTGAGGTAGAACCATTATTAACATTATCAATACCAGAATAAAAGCATCCGCTTAAAAAAAATATAACCAGCAATAAAACTACTATTGATACCCTTTTTTTCATGTTAACTCCATATAATTTTATAACTATTTAATATACTTAAGTGGGATTCGTTTAGTTCTTTCCGACAATTAATTCCCGATATTTTACTTTGTTATTTGAATATGTTTGTATTTCCAAGCCGGTTGTTATACCGTAATCTTTTTTAAACACTTCAATAATTTTATTATTATAACGCAAGGCTTGCCGATAATTTTTTTTAATCTCATAGATGTGGATCAATGAAATCAAAGCATCGATTTTACGGGGTATTGATTCCAAAGCAAAACTTATTTTATAATGTCTTGCGGCCTTATCAAACATCCCGAATTTCGCATATGCCTCGGCAAGACCGTAATTAATCTCTTTATCGTCCGGATGGTTCTTTGCTATTTCGGTCCAGGTTTGTTTTGCTTTTCGCGCTGTGCCGCTTCGATATAGGAATTCCCCCTGATATATGGAAAGCATCGTCTTTTTTTCCGGGAAATCATTAATGGCTTGCGTTATTAACGTTTCAGCTTCTTTAACCCGAAAATCACTAAGCAAATTCTCAATTAAAGTTATTCGGGCAATGTAACACTGAGGATAAAGTTGACAAAAAATTAAATAATAATCAATTAATTTATGATGATTGCGGTTTTTAAAATCACTGATATAACCGTTTGAAGCAATAATGAAATTTTCATGAAGTTCGTCTATATTTCCTTGGTGCGATAAAGCCTCGGTAGTATACGCAATAGCTTCCTGTAAGCTGATATTGGCTTTATGGATCAACAGTTCCGATATTAACCATAAACATTCAACATTGGCGGATTCACAATAAATTTTATTTAATTCATCGATTATTGTTTGATATTTAATATTTATAACTTCGGGAGAATCCCAATTGGTTAAGATAAAACTCCTTATCTCCTCAAATTTCTTGTTCATTTTTTACTCCGATTAATAATCTTAGTTAAATTATATCATATTTGGTTAAAAATAGCAAATAAAAAGGCCTTAACATTTATGATATGACCTTTGTTATATTTTTTAACGATATTTCCACATCCTCGGTGTAAATAAAATCAACATTGGGAAGATTTCTAGCCTCCCTGCTAGCATAACAAAAGTAAGGACAAGCTTTGACAAAACACTGAAAGAGGAATAGTTTTCAACCGGACCAACGGCATCCAAACCAGGACCGCAGTTACTAAAACAAGTTACTACCGCAGTAAAATTGGTCGTAAATGAATAGCCATCAAGCGAAAGAATAAGCATTCCGATAAGTAAAATAGAAATATAAGCAATCAAAAAATGAGATATTCCTTTTAGTATTGACTCATCAACCGGTTTCTTATCAAAGGTAACGGCCGTCATTTGGCGGGGATGAATACTGTATTTTATCTCTTTTACAATCATTTTAATATAAATTATAACTCGAGAAATTTTAAGGCCACCACCGGTAGAGCCGGCGCAAGCTCCAATCATCATTAAAATAATAAGAAGCGTTTTTGAAAACATTGGCCAAATATTGAAATTAAAAGTGCTAAAACCAGTGCATGTCATAACTGAAATAACCTGAAAACTCGAATAACGTAGTGTTCTACCAAAAGAACCGTACATAGAATAACAGTTTATAGTCACTAATGTAATAGCAACAATAGCAATTATAAAATACCAACGAAATTCTTCGCTTTTTATTGCTTGTTTCACATTACCGATTAAAATTAAGTAGAAAACAGTAAAATTAATGCCGAAAAGGAACATAAAAACAGTAATAACTGTTTCAATATAAACACTGTCGTAATAGGCAATACTGGCATTTTTAATTGAAAAACCACCAGTCCCGGCCGTGGCAAAGGCATGAGTAACGCTATCATAAAGAGGCATTTTAAACAGTAGAAAAATAATTTCAATTATTGTTAAAGCAATATAGATGAAATATAAAATCTGCGCCGTAATTTTAACTTTTGATACGATTTTACCGACTTGCGGTCCGGAACTTTCCGCCTTCATAATATAGATACTATGCGCTTTTGTATTCGGCATAAAGGCAAGAACAAAAACCAAAATTCCCATACCACCAATCCAATGGGTGAAACCTCGCCAAAAAAGCAAACTATAACTTAAGGCTTCGATATCGGTAAGAATTGTGGCACCGGTTGTTGTAAAGCCAGAAGCAGTTTCAAAGAAAGCATTGATAAAGCTAGGGATTTCCCGACTAATATAAAAAGGCAGTGCCCCGAAGAGTGACATAATAATCCACGACAAACCGACAATAACAAAGCCCTCTTTAGCATAAATTTTCTGATCGGGTTTTCTTTTAGCTGTAACCAGAAAACCAATTGTCAAAAGCAAAAAAATTGGAATTAAAAAAGCAAAATAGTTGCCATCATGATAAATAAAGGAAACGATTAAAGGTAAAGTAAGCAAACCGGCTTCAACCTTTAATAAATTGCCAATATTATAAAAAATAGCTTTTATATTCATATTAACCTACTTTAAAATATCTTCTAAATCTTTTAATTTTTGAGTTGTAACAATTATGGCACTGTCGCCGACTTGCAGGAAATCGTCACCGTGCGGAATTATAACGGCTTTATCTCTAATAATACAGGCAATAAGAATGTTATTTCTTAAGGCTAAATTACGGAATTTAATCCCGGTATAATTTGTTTCCTGGGGAATGTAAAACTCGGCGGCTTCAACCTGATTGTTTACAAGTTTATATAAGGTTTTTACCTGACTGGTAATAGAATCGGACAGGGAGCGGACATAACGCAAGATTTGATTGGCGGTGATTGCTTTCGGCGAAATAATCGTTCCCAAATCGAGATTTTCCAAAATATTATAATAAGAAATGCGATTGACTTTGGTTATCACCTTTGGTACATTAATTGTTTTCGCATACAGCGAGACAATAATGTTTTCTTCATCATTTCCGGTCAAGGTCACAAGAGCATCAACCGCCCGGATTCCTTCTTCAAGCAGCAATTCCTGATTGGTACCATCACCGTTAATCACCACTGCATCCGGGAATTGTTCGCCTAATTCATGAGCGCGAACCTGATCCATTTCAATTATTTTTACATCAACCCGACTTTCGCTTAATTGGTGGGCCAGATAATAAGTAATTCTGCTGCCGCCGATAATCATTATTTTTTTGGCGCGCTGCCGTAAAATTTTTAGTTTTCGAAAAAATTTACCGATTTCCGGTTTGGCGGCCGTAATATGAATATTATCGTTTTCCCTTAAAATAAAATTCCCGGAAGGAATATAAACCGCGCCGTCACGAACAACCGCACAAACCAAAAAACGAACCGCCAATTCCTGATTAATTGCTGATAAAGTTTTTCCGACAAGCATTGAATTTGCCGGTACTTTAATCTCAACAATTTCCGCTTTGCCCTGAGCAAAAGTATCGATTCTGATGGCGGAAGGGAACTTTAGGATTTGGAGAATTTCCGATGCGGCTTCATACTCCGGATTGACAATCATATTTAATCCTAAATCGGAATACATAAAACCGATTTGTTTGGCGTATTCGGGGTTGCGAACCCGAGCGATTGTATGCTTAATGCCGTTTTTCTTACCGACAAGGCAACATAATATATTAAGTTCATCACTTTCCGTAGCCGCAATCATAACATCAGTTTTATCGGCTTCGGCTTGAATTTGAATATCATAATTGGCTCCATTACCAATCACTCCGCGAACATCAAAGGTATCTACCGCTTGCTGAACAATTAAAGGATCGATATCAATAACAACGATATCATGTCCTTCATGGGATAAATATTCGGTTATTATCCGACCGATTTTACCGACACCGACAATTATTATTTTCATATTAATAGTTTAACCTAAAGGTTATACTCCTTTCAAAAAATTTTATTGTAACTATATTTTATCTCTTAAAATAAAAAAAAAACATC
>JALOBF010000084.1 GCA_023228385.1 Bacilli bacterium | reverse complement strand
ATATCGTTACTAAATGAAATTGATCCGGTTCTAAAATTTCATGATTTTCAGATTGTTCAAGGGAGCGAAAAAACCGATTTGATATTTGACGTTGTTATTCCTTTCAAATATCTCATGAGCAAAGAAGAGTTAATTGCGAAGATTTCTGATAAAATAAAAGATATGGATGAAGCATTAAATCCGGTTATTACTGTTGACCGAGAATATATACCGTAAAGGAGAAATTATATGCATGTTATTGAAAAATGGTTGAATTATGCCGAGTTGGATAAGGATTTACGTAAAGAATTAGAAAACATGTCTGAAGAAGCGTTAAAGGAAGCTTTTTATACCGATTTATCGTTCGGAACCGGCGGTATTCGCGGTATTATCGGTCCGGGTACTAATCGGATGAATATTTACACTTTACGAAAAGTCAATTACGGATTTGGTAATTTTATATTAAAACGGTCAAAAACCCACACGGTCGTGATCGCTTATGACTCCCGACGTTTATCTGATGTTTTTGCGCTTGAATCGGCCCGGGTATTGGCAACTATGGGAATTAAAGTTTATCTTTTTAAAACAATTACACCGACACCGGTACTCTCGTTTAGTATTCGTTATTTACAAACCGGAGGCGGCATTGTGATTACCGCCAGTCATAATCCAAAAATATATAACGGTTATAAAGTATATGATAATTTCGGATGCCAACTTTTACCGGCTTCGGCAGCTAATGTCATGGAAGAGATCAATAAAGCTCCCAATCCTTTTAATATTGTAGTTGCCGGTGCTGACGAGTTAAAAAAGAAAAAAATGATTGAGTATTTGGACGATACCATTTATCATGAATACTTGGAAAAGGTCAAAACGGTCCAGGTTCTTCCCGATTTGCCGAAATCAGGACTAAAAGTTGTTTTTACACCGCTTCATGGAACCGCTGCTCGACTTGGGGAACGTCTATTGGGTGATTTGGGATATGAGTATTATCCGGTGAAAGAACAAATGCTTCCCGATCCGGAATTTTCCACCGTCCCATCGCCGAATCCGGAAACCCTCTCCACCTTTGCTTATGCCATAAAATATGCGCAAGCAATTAAGGCCGATGTTTGTGTGGCAACCGATCCCGATGCCGACCGGATTGGTGTTGTTGTTCGGGATAAAGATGAATATAAAATTCTTTCCGGCAATCAAACCGGGGCGGTGATGCTTAAATATTTAGCCGAAAACAAAAAAACCAATAAACCGGCTGTCCTTATTAATACAATAGTTACAAGCGAACTAGGGAGTGCCGTTGCCCAAAAAAACAATATTGAAGTCGTATCGACTTTAACCGGATTTAAATATATCGGTGAAAAGGTCGGAATGCTCCCTTTGCACGGAAAAGAATTTCTATTTGCTTATGAGGAATCTAACGGTTATTTATTGGGTGATTTTGTCCGCGATAAAGATGCGTTTCAAGGAATGGTCGCTATTTTGGAAACCGTTAATTATTATCGCTTAAAAGGAATGACTTTAATCGATGTGCTTAACGCCCTAGATCATGAATATGGTTATTATCGCGACGAACTAATTAACCTTGAGTTTGCCGGAATTGCTGGTTTACAACAAATCGGCGCCATTATGAATCATTTTAGAACAGTCGATTATTATAATTTTTCCGGGTATAAAATTATTGCCAAAGAAGATTATCTTTTGGGTGAAAGAACAGGAGAAAGTGCGGGTAAATTGACTTTACCTCAGTCCGATGTCATTAAATATTATTTTGATGACGGCGATTGGCTGGTATTTCGGCCCAGCGGGACCGAGCCGAAAATGAAAGTTTATTTTTCTTTACACGCTGAGAATCAAGCGGCAATTAGATTAAAACTTGATGTGTTAAAAAGAGAAATATTGACATTAATTAAGAAAGTAGGAAAATAAAGATGGAAGCTAAGTTTTTCCAAGAAAACCGCCTGCGATATTTTAATAGAATTCAGGATAATTCGCTGACTTTACTTTATTCGGGAAGGGTTCTGCAGAGAACTCACGATCAGGAATTCCCTTTTGAAACGGATAAAAATTTTTATTATCTCACCGGTATTAATCAAGCTAATGTGATTTTTGCTTTGGTTAAAAACGGATCCGAACGACGGGAAGTCTTATTTATTGAAGAAAATGATCCAATTCTAAGTAAATGGGTTGGACGGAAACTGACCATAAATGAAGCGCAAAGGATATCGGGTATTGAAGAAATCCGATATATCGATGATTTTGATAATTTTCTTTTTTCTCTTTTTAATTCAACCAGATTAAACACTTATCGGGTTACCAATTTATATCTTAATTTGGAAAGAAGAAACCTGCTTGGTTATACAAATTGGGCTTTGGAGTTTATTGCCGGATTCCGTAGAAATTATCCGGAAATCCAAGTTTTAAATATGAGAGAGATTGTAATCGGTTTGCGGATGATAAAACAAGAAGAGGAAATTGGGCGAATTAAAAAGGCAATTAGTGTTACGCAAAAAGGAATTGAGGATATTTTAAAGGTGGTCCGTCCAGGAATGTATGAATATCAAATTGATGCTTATTTTGATTTTGCCATTAAATATCGCGATAATTGCAGTTTGGCTTTTGATACAATTGTGGCGTCCGGCAAGAACGGTACGGTTCTTCATTACATTACTAAATCGGATATAATCAAAGAAGATGAGTTGGTGTTACTTGATTTAGGCGCCCGCTCCGGCTTTTATGTCAGTGATATTTCCCGTACAATTCCCGCCAACGGACGATTTACTTTACGGCAAAGAGAAGTATATTCCGAGGTTTTAACGGTAAACAAAAAATGTATCGAATATCTTAAACCGGGATTAACTTGGGCGGAATTTAACCGCTACAGTCGAGAACTTCTTTTAAGCGGACTGAAACGACTTGGTTTGATAGAAAAAGACGAAGACCTCGAAAAATATTATTATCATTCGATTGGCCATTTTATCGGTCTTGATACCCATGATCCCGGATTAGCCGAGGCGGAGTTTAAACCGGGAATGGTACTTACGGTGGAACCGGGAATATATATTGAAGAAGAGAAAATCGGTGTAAGAATCGAAGATAATGTTTTGATTACTAAGGATGGCACTGAGAACTTAAGCAAAAATATAATAAAAGAAATAGATGATATCGAACGATTTATGATTGCCGCAAAATAACGGCGATCTTTTTTTAACGAAATAAACAAATAAATCAATAATATATAAGCGGAGGTGAAACAATGAAAAAAGTATTGATTGCAACCCTGCTGCTTTTTGTATTAATGGGTTTAAATGTAAAGGCCTATACCAAAACCGGTCATCCTGATGTATCGGAAATAGTGTTTAAAGATAAAGGAAAATTGCTTATTAATATGACAACAAGCGAATTGGATAAGGCTTATACCGCTACCGGGAAGCGTTGTTTTTGGGGGTGGAAACATCACTATATGAATATCTATTGTAAAGCCGATTATATCGGTGAAGTAATATTTGCGAAAATCAACCGTACCAGCGACCCGATTAAAATTGATTATAGTTTAAAGGAAACTGATTATATAGAACGAAGCGTTAAGACGGTAGGGAGTATATCCGGAACTTTCAGCGGAAAAATTAAACAAATTGATTGTAAACTACAGGGTGAGTATCGGCGTGAGGTAACCAAAAAAACAACCGAAACCACGGTTGAAGACAGCGCTTTTTCGGTCGTTTTAAAGCCATATACCCGCCTCGTATATCATATAACCGGTGAGGCTTTAGTGACTAATGGTGTAAGCAAATATTATGTCTTGGGTATTCTGATGAAAAAGGGCAGTTGGGAGTATATCGATATCATAACAACCTATTATGAAATTTATGAGGAAGAACTCTGATGAAAAAAAAGTATTTGTTTATTTCATTACTCGCAATCTCGGGCATTATCGTTGTTTTTATTATGATGCGGGCTAAAATGCCATCAACCGTAACCGTCAGTACGATTCCAAAAGCATATAATTGTGTTAGTCTTATCGGCGAGGATGATTCAATTACCTTTGAAATTTTTGCTGATACAAAAAAATCCTTTATCGGGGAAGCGGAAAATATTACAGAAACTTATCTTGCTAATGAAGAAGGAGAACGTTTAAAACTTAAAATTACCGCAATTGAATTGGCATCAGATGAGATTATCATCAATAAAAAAAGGTATCATCTTTTTTATTTTACTTTTAAAATTGATTTCTATCCGGCAACCCAATTTTCATTTGAAATTGATTCTGCTCTTTTAACAATCAATTATCGTAGCGATGCGATGATCCAAATTAATATCGGGTCTTTCAGTTATTATAAATTCACTTCATTTGTAACCGCTTTTTTATCCGTCGGGAAGTTAAAAGGGTTAGTCAATGAAATTGACGGATGTAAAACCTTGGCGGCGGTCGAAATTGGATTAAGTAATAATACCGAGTGTGATTTAATAATAACGGAAATAATACCGCTTGACCTTAATGTGGCATTTTCATCCTCGGATCGGATTTTATCAATTGATTTGAATTACCGATTTGATGATGAAATCGAGTTGTTGCTGGGTTATCCATATCAATTTACACCGCCGGGTTCTTCTGTTTTTACATATCGTCTTGCTGCCGGTGAAAAGGTGAACTTTTTAATTCCGCTAAAATATTATCGTTTGCTTGCCTTAAATAAACTCGGTTTTATTATTGAATATACCGTTGGGGGAAACGCGTATCAATTAATATATGATGACTTTACTTTTTTTAACACCAGAGAATTATCTCATAAAACCCTTGAAGCGTTAGTGTTATATACCTATGAAAATCATTGAATTAAAAAATGTAACAAAAAAATATCGAAGAAAAACAGTATTTTCATCATTCTCATATCTATTTGAACAGGGAAAAACCTATCTTTTTGTTGGCGATAACGGCTCGGGGAAAACGACGTTAATAAAAGGTTTACTTAAGTTAATTCGGTTTTCCGGCGGCAGTATGAAAATGGCTCCGGTAAAATATACTTTTTTACCGGAAAGAATCGATTTGCCGGAAACAATCACGGTTGAAAATTTTCTTATTAATATCGGCTTGATTAAGGGAGTGACAAATATCAAGGATAAGACTGTATCTTTGTTGAAAGAGTGGGATTTGGAAGGAAACAAGAAAATTAAGGAATTGTCTAAGGGAATGCGCCAGAAAATTCTTATTATACAATTGTTATTAGATGATGCTGATTTGTATTTTTTTGATGAACCTTTAAGCGGTCTCGACAGTTTTTCGCGGAATCGTTTCCTATCCTTAATACGCGAATTAAAAAAAAGCGGGAAAACCTTAATAATTTCTTCGCATTATCCTGACCATTATTCATATGATAAAATATTGCATTTTGCAAACGGTGAAATTCATGAAGGCTTTAATTAAATGCCATTTTAATTATTTAATCAATAAAGCAACGTTATACATTTTGATTTTGGTAATTTTTATTTCAGTTTTTACTTTTATTGTTAATTGCACAGCCCTTGACTTTTCATCCGATTATCAGGAAAATAACGTTTTATATTTTCAATCCACTTTTTTAACGGTTAAAACTATTTCTGTTTTTCTTTCGATTTTTTTAGTATGTAATATTTTCAGTGCGAAGAATGATCAGTATTATTATTTAATAACTTTTTATGTTTCTCGGATAAAATACTTTATTACGAAATTAATGGCGGTTTTTATCTTGGAAATTATTTTTGTTTGGATGCTTTCTACGGCATATCAATTTGTCGGTTTTATTTTTTATCCCAAGTATTTATTTATGCGGAACAGTCTGTTTGGTTATCTTAATCTAAGCCTTTTAATGATTTTTTATGGTTTGGCCGCCCTTTTGTTTTATCAATTGGTAAATAACAGTTATATTATTATTGTTGTGTTTTCACTTTATATTTTTAGTATGATTATAAATGAAGAAAATAATGATGTTACATCTTTTTTTAACTCATTATTTTTATATTTAGACGAAAATGGAATATTTTTTTTTCACTGGTATTATGCGATAATGTTGATATTTTTATTGTTTGCAATCAATTTAATTTTGTATTTATCGCTTGATTTATGATTAAAAAAAAGAAAAAAAACATATTGCTATTTAGCGCCTTATATGGTATATAGTAGATATAAACAATGGATAAAACTTCTAAATTAGCTCTGTTGTTTATAATCAGATCTCACTTGGAGGCTTAATGAGAAAATTTGTTTCAGCAGTCTTTTTTTTCTTTTTGGCGATGATTCTTATCGGTTGCGGTTCAAAAGATGTTACCATTACCGAATTAGAAGTTATCGGTGAACAAAATGAGTTTGATCAGAACTTTGAACTTTCTAATCTTAAACTGAAAGTTACTAAATCTGATGGCAGTGTGGAATATATTCCATTGAATGAAGAGATGATTAGCGGTTCTGATCTGAACAAATTTTCAACAGAAGGTACGCATACTATCAGCGTGAAATATTTAAATAATTTGACTACTTTTACTATTACCATTGTTGGTGAAAAAGGCGATGATGGGCGTGAAATCGAATTGCGTGTTTCCGGCGGCGATATTCAATGGCGTCATGAGGGTGATTCGACCTGGAATAATTTAATTTCTGTTTCGGAATTAAAAGGTGCATCGGGAGTTGACGGTGCGGCCGGGCGGGAAGTGGAATTTCAAACGACCGCTGAATATGTTCAGTGGCGTTATAAAGGGGATTCTACTTGGATTAATTTAATAGCCATAACGGCGATAAAGGGAAGTGACGGCGAGGCCGGGCGGGAAGTGGA
>JALOBF010000083.1 GCA_023228385.1 Bacilli bacterium | reverse complement strand
GCCCGCGCTCATTATATTCAAAAGCGTGACAATTGGAATGCAACCCACTAGGTTAGTAATATGAAACAAAAAAGTTCGATTAATCGCTTAAAAAAACAAGAAAATATCTGTGGGTATCTCTTTGCTTCACCCTGGTTAATCGGGTTGATTGTTTTAGGAATTTTCCCGATTATCATGTCCTTATATATTAGTTTTACTAATTATGATATGATTGGAACTCCGAAATTTATCGGATTTGAAAATTATCGAATTCTCCTTACTAATGATGACCTTTTTTGGAAGAGTTTATATAATACAATCTATCATGTCGTGATTGCCGTCCCCTTAAGTACCGTTTTAAGTATACTTTTGGCCTTGTTATTAAATAATAAAATTAGAGGTATGGGGATTTATCGGACAATCTTCTATTTACCCAATGTGGTTAATATTGTCGCTTTAGCCTTGCTTTGGTTATGGTTATTTCAACCTAATTTTGGTTTAATTAATCAACTGCTCTCGCCGCTATATCGTTTGTTTAAGATAGAGCCCTTAAGTTGGTATTTGGACAAAAGCCTATCAAAATTCACTTTAATTTTAATGGGATTATGGACGGTCGGGGGGTCGATGGTAATTTATTTGGCACAAATGAAAGATATTCCCCAATCACTATACGAATCAGCCGAAATGGACGGAGCGGGTTTTTTCCGTAAGACCATCAGTATTACATTGCCTTTAATGACACCGGCGATTTTCTTTAACGTGATTATGGGAGTTATCGGTAGTTTTCAAGTTTTTACAACGGCCTATATCATGACCGGTGGCGGTCCGGCTCGTTCTACATATTATTATGCTTATTATTTGTTTAATAAAATGATGGATGATAATGCGATGGGGATGGCAAGCGCCATGGCGTGGATTTTATTGATTATTTGTTTAACAGTTACAATTTTGGCATTACGCTTAAATAAATATGTCTTTTATTTAGGCGAAGAATAAAAAGGAAAAGGAGAAAATAATGAAAAAGAGATTATTGATTTTATTAGTGGCAATTGTTGGACTTCTGACTCTTACCGGCTGCTGGCCGGGTGAAATAGGTGTTGAAACTGTCTTTAACAACACAAAAGGCGAAGGAAAACGAACGATTGTTTTAGACGTAATGGATGATACATTGTCTGAAACCCCAATCCCCAATCCCGATGACCCTGAGGGCGTTGAAGATAAGGGTGCTGTTGTTAATAACAAACATATCACCGGCGGAATTGTTGAAATTCAAACTTGGTTGGAAGAGAATGCGCCTGAATTTATTACGGTTGAACCGATGCGGGTCGAAGGTTATCACCGTTTCTTTACATTGACATATGCTTTTAAAGACTTTGAAGATTTCCTGGCAAAATATAAAACTCTCGTTGACTTGTCACCTAGTATGTCTTGGGATGATTTTGATGATACGGAAAAGCCATCATGGACGGTATCCGGAAATAAAGTTGTTTTCAAAGAATCGAAGGCCATTTTTGAAGCTTCTATTGACTGGGCAATCGATGGCATTTATAATAGTATATATGATGCTGCCGATTTAGCCGGTTTTGTCGGAAAAGCCGATATTTCTGTATTTGCTAATTATAAGGTTATGCTTGGTGACGGAAGCTATGAAGAGCTTCAACATTTTGATCCGGAAGCGGTTGACGGCGAGGGTACCGGCAAAATGATTTTTATTACCAGTGAAGATTTTGCCGCCGAAGGCGTTTTCCCTGCTAAGAAAACGGCATTAATCATTGCTGCCATTGCCGGAGCGGTTGTTGTTATTGCCGGCGTTACTTTGGCCTTTGTATTTCTTAAAAAGAAAAAAGTCGCATAGAGGAACGACTTTAACCGAATAAAAGGAGAATCCAATATGAACTATTCCTTTAAAGATTTTTACCGTGATGCAATGGATGTTGTATTATTAAATTTAATCTTTTTAGGAGTAATACTGCTCGGTGCTTTTATCACTTTTGGTGCCGCTTTTAAAGCATTGTTTTATGTTTCGTTTCGGATAATTGATCCCAAAAAACCGAACTATGTTTTTAAATCGTTTATTAAAAGTTTTAAAGAAGGATTTCTGCTGAGTACAATTAATTGGTTAATTGCAGCAACTATTGGATTTCTCCTTTTTATTATTTTTAAATATTCAATTGATAACAATCAAACGATATTATTAATTTCATGTTTCGTTACGTTTTACTTATTGGTGATATATCTATTATATTTATATCCGATGATGGCAATCTTTAAAACCGAGTCAACCAAGCAACTATTAAAAAACACATTTATTTTGGCGGGCTGTAATTTTTTTACTTCCTTAAAACTTATGCTTAGTTTGGTTTTTGTGATTGGATTATTTTTATTGTTTCACGGCACGATTCTTTTCAGTATCGGCTTATTTGGAATATTGATAGTGTTTCATCTGAAAAAGGTTTTTATGCCTTATTTAAAGCAATATGAATTTGATGATTCCGAGGATTAAAAAAAAGCATTGTACAATGCTTTTTACATTTTTTTAGCCATTAATGCCGCTCCGATTGCCGGATCGACAATCGGAACAATAATATTGATATTGATATCGATGGATTTGATTTTTTTATGCAGTTGATCTTGAAAATATCCTTTAGCATTGCCTAAACTTCCGACAATAACAATGGTTTTATCAGAAAGAACCAGTTTATTGTAAACCCCGGTAATCATTAGTTTTAATTCATCGGTTGCCATATCGACAATCTTACAGGCATCGGGATTATTTCGATTGGCATGTGATGTAACAATTCGTGCAAAGGAAGCGGTTTTCGTTCGGTTTTCCCATAAATCGTTGATAACGGGAACAATATCATAAATAGATTTGATTTTGATTCTTTCTTTTAATTCATCGGTAAAGGTTGAGTTCGGTATTCTTCCGTCAACATTTCGAACCAGTAGTTTTAAGGCTTGCTTTCCTAAATCGTAAGCACTTCCAGCATCCCCTTCTTTATAACCCCACCCCCCACATTTGTGCGCGGCGGTTTGATCTTTTCCAAAAGCGACAGAACCGGTCCCCACTACTAAGGCCATCCCTTCATCAAATAACAGCCCACTATATAAAGCGTTAAACATATCGTTTTTGGCTTTCACTATTGCGTGGTTTCTGATAAAGGGAAGTTTATGAATGATAACTTCAACCAATTTTTCATCTTCAGCAGTTACAATTCCGCCGATGCCGGCAAAAACTTTATTTATTTGGATATTGGGTTGACTATTAATAATTTGGTTAATTGGCTCGAGGAAATTCTGATAAGTTTTTTCATTAGTTACTGTATCGATACTGGAGGGACCGGCTTGGCTGATACCGATAATGTTTTCATTCTCATCAATAATACAAACTTTAGTTTTAGTTCCGCCGCCATCAATCCCAAGGTAATATTTCAATATTCTCACCGTCCGTTTCAACCTATTTTATCATAATCTTAAAGTATATACAATCGGATTATAAATGTATTAAAACAATCAAATGTTATATATATGTATTGATTAAAATAATATTTGTGATATAATGGAAAAAAGGAGTAATCTTTATTATGAAAATTGATTTTATGAACAATATGCCATTATATCTTCAATTAAGGGCAATCCTGAAAGAAAATATTGAAAATGGTACATGGAAAGAAGGAACAATGATTCCCAGCGAACTGGAACTGGTAAACTACTATAAGGTTAGCCGCGTAACGGTTAGACGGGCAATTTCAAAGCTTGTTGAAGAGAAATATTTAGTAAGACGGCCCGGGTTTGGAACCGTTGTATACCGTAATAAAGCATCGTTATCACATTTTACGCAAATTCGTAGTTTTACTAATGAAATGAAAGAAATAGGAATGAAAAATAAAACATTGGAATCCAGATTGATTGAGATTAAAGCCGATGAAGAACTTGCGGAAATATTTAATATACCGGTTGGTATGAATTTGTATAATTTAAAACGAGTTCGCGGTCTTGATATTCCGATTGTTTATTCTGATACTTATTTGTATCCGGTTACAAAATTTCCTAACGATGAGATTTTTCTTAAAGGGTCTTTGTATGCTTTTCTTACAAGTCATAATATCTTCTTTAATAATTTTGAAGAAATAGTAAGTGCGGTTAAAGCCCCCAAAGAGGTATTGGAAAAATTAAAAGTCGATAAGGATTCGGTTCAATTAAAAAGGGTTAGGCATAGTTATAACGATCAAAATCAATTAATTGAATATACGATAAATTATTACAATGCTGAGATGTATGAGTATCATACAAGTATTCTATATTCAAAAAAATAATATAAATTGTTTTAGAAAGACAACCATAAAACCCGGTTGTTTTATTTTTGTATTAAATGTATTTAATCTGTATTGAAATTGGCGATTGGATATGCTATAATATAGAAGAAGGAAAAATATATAGAAAGACGAAAGAGAAGATGAAATATTTAAAGTTTAAATCAGAATATGATCGCAATCCAATCAATATTGTAAAAGGGTATGATCACCATATTTTTGATGCAAATGAAATCATTAAGGAATTAAGGAAATATCGTGAAGGCGTTTTAGTTTTTGAGATATATCCGGGGGTTCATATTGATGTTTTTAAGACTAAAATAATTGAGCCGCTAGATCCCGATTTATTAATTAATATTGAAGATTATACAAAAACCGAATTAGAAATCAACGAGATGCTTGCTTATAATTTAACCGATGACCGTGTTTTCGGTATTATGAGTCATCATACAATTGAAGATTTTTATTCGGAGAAAAACATTGGTTTAGTTCAGGAAAAAGTTAAATCAGTTTCCGGATTAAGAATAGTTTATGGGTTTGGCGCATCACTAATTGAATATGATTATTTAGTTTATGTCGATATTACGCGTTGGGAAATCCAACTGCGGTATCGTAAGGGAATGACAAATTTTAAAACCAATAATCCCAATGAAGATACATTAAGAAAATATAAACGCGGTTATTTTGTAGAGTGGCGGGTTGCCGATCGTATTAAGAAAAACACTTATAAATCACTAGATTATGTGATTGATGGATCGACTGATGATTATGTAATGATTACTAAAGATGCCTATGATGCGGCACTGCACTTATTAACGACGAAACCGTTTCGTTTGGTTCCTTATTTTGACCCTGGGGTTTGGGGCGGCCAATGGATGAAGGAAGTGTGCAATCTTGAAGAAAACGGCTCGAATTATGCATGGAGTTTTGACGGGGTTCCGGAAGAAAACAGTTTAAAGTTCTCATTTGGCGGTAAAATTATTGAATTACCGGCCCTAAATTTAGTGTTTTTCCGCGCTCCGAAGTTATTAGGGGAACGTGTTTATGGCCGGTTCGGAACTGATTATCCGATTCGATTTGACTTTCTTGATACGGTTGAAGGAGGTAATTTATCGCTTCAAGTCCATCCTTTAACCGAATATATCCAAGATAAGTTCGGGATTCACTACACACAAGATGAATCATATTATATTTTATATGCCGAGGAAGATTCGGTTGTTTATTTAGGGGTTAAACCTGATATTAATCCGGAACGGATGATTGAAGATTTAGAAAGAGCAAATCGCGGCGAAATTGTTTTTGACGATGAAAAATATATTAATAAGTTTCCGGTAAAAACCCATGATCATATTTTAATTCCCGGCGGCACTATCCATTGCAGCGGTAAAAACACAATGGTTTTAGAAATTAGCACAAGTTCTTATATTTTTACTTTTAAGTTATGGGATTGGGGTCGAATCGGCCTTGATGGCCGACCGCGCCCGGTCCACATCAACCACGGTAAGGAATCAATTCAATTTGAGCGCAATACCGAATGGGTAAAGAAGAATTTAATAAATCGTTTTGAAAAAATAAATAAAGTCGAAACCCGAACCGGATTACATGAACGTGAATTTATTGAGACACGAAGATTTTTCTTTAATAAAAAGATTAAAACAAAAACCGAAGGCAGTTTCAATATGTTGAATTTGGTTGAAGGTGCGGCGGCGGTTATTGAAAGTCCGACTAATCAATTCGAGCCCTTCACGGTTCATTATGCTGAAACCTTTATTATACCGGAAAATGTGAAGGAATATACAATTCGTCCCCGTGAGAAGAAAATGAAGTGCGGCGTCATAAAGGCTTATGTTAGGTAGGTGATATTATGGAAATTATTATTGCGATTATCAGTGTTATAATAACATCGGTTATATGGATTATATTTTTTCACTTTAAATCAAGACAAATATACGAAAAAGGTAAGCAAAAAGGAAATGATGAATTTTTAGAGTTACTATTATTAAACGGTTATAATGCCAAGGTTAATGCTTTTCGCGTCTTTAATCATTATTCTACCACAGGCGGAACTGTATTTGTAGGAGATTCGATTACACAGGATTATAATGTTTATGAATTTTTTTCTGATATGACCGTTTATAATCGAGGAATTGGCGGTGACACTACGGTTGGTTTGTTAAAGCGTTTAGATGAAAGTATTTATGCTCTAGAGCCCAAACGGATTGTATTATTGATTGGAACCAATGATTTTCCCTTACTTAATGCCACTTGTAATGATGTTTATAAAAATGTAAAAAGGATTGTTTCCGACATTAAGTCTAAACTCCCTAATTCGGATATTATTTTGGAATCGATTTATCCCATTTCAAAAGCCAATAATCCTAAAATACATCTATTAAGCGTCGGAAAACGCGATAATGAATTAATTCAACAGACTAATGATTTATTAAAAACCATTAAAGGGGTTATTTATGTCGATGCCCATTCTTATTTAACAGATAATGAC
>JALOBF010000082.1 GCA_023228385.1 Bacilli bacterium | reverse complement strand
ATTCACCAAACAATTCGTCCTTTGTTAATAATGCAATGATGTATTCTTGATCACAAATGGTATAAGTAGTAATTTTAACACTTCCTTTTACAATTAACCCAATTGACCGGCAAAGGTCTCCTTCATTAAAAATCATCTCGTTTTTTTTATATTCTTTTATAACGTGATAGGTAGAAGGATCGATTTTAATCGATTGATATAAACTATGCATAATGTCTCCCTTTGTAACAAATGTTACGATAATTAAATTATAACATAAGTATAATAAAGAAACAAGATGAAGGTGGCTTATAATGAAAAAAATTTTACTGAGTTTATTGTTATCGATGATATTAATCGGATGTCAAACAAATCAAAAAACTAAGATATTGATTCCTGAGGGAATACCGTCAATTGCTTTAGGCGATATGCTTGATAATGAATCCTATGATTGTAGTGTACTCGCAAACGCAGATGTAATAACAAGCGAACTTGTCCAAAGCAATTACGACATTATTATTGCGCCAATTACAGCAGGCGCAAAACTGTATTTGCAAGGCGCCTCGTCCTATCAACTTGCCGCAATTCTTACTTTCAATAATTTATATATCTTTGCTCGCAACGATGCACCACTCAATCACATTAGTGATTTAAACAATGCAACTATTGCTGCATTTGGTTATAATAATACACCCGATATTATATTGCGTTATGCTCTTGATGTGCATGAAATAAAAGCAAACATCGTATATGAAGCAAGCGTCCATGATGTGTTAAGTAACCGTTTGTTGATTGATGATACGATTGATTATTTTTTATTGACGGAACCTGTATTATCGATGGTTACAATGAAACTGGCGTTAGAAGGTACAATCTTCAGCTTACACGAAGCGTTATTTGGTGACAGCAATGAAATACCTCAAGCTGGAGTTTTTATCCATCAGCGCGTTTTCAACAAAGAATTACTGCTATCAAATATCGCTAACCATGTTGCCGTGATGCAAAACGATATTGAAGGACATGTATCAAAGTTGATGCAATTAGACAAGGAACGCTACCCGCTTTTTTCCCGTCTTGGAAACGAATTGTTGATAGCAAGTATACCCCGCAGTGAAATCCGATTTGTACGTGTGAAAGATGCAAAACAAATGCTAAATGATTATTTTGGTTTATTAAATTCGTACAATCGAGCAATTTTACAAGGTCAACTGCCCAATGAGGCTTTTTATTATGAATAAAAAATTTCCATATTATACTTTTTATGGAGTTGTTTTTATCTTTGTTATTTGGTTGATAGCATCGGATATCATCAACAATGCATTTGTTTTGCCATCAATTAAATTAGTTTTTACAAGTTTATTTGATTTATTAAAAGAAAAGGGAGCCTATGTCGTTTTATTTGCAACAATACTTCGTTTGCTTGTAACTGTCGTAATGTCATTTTTGATTGCTTTGCTATTAGCATCATTGGCTGTTGTTTCAAAACGTTTTGCTCAGTTTATTCGGCCGTTAATCATTTTACTAAAAACCATTCCCGTTGCTTCAATCATCATTATTCTTTTAATTATTGTTGGTCATGAACGGAGTCCACTATTTATTACCGCTCTTGTTGTTCTACCAATTTTATATGAAGGAATTTTAGGTGGTATGCATACGATAGATAAAACGATTATAGAAGAAATCAAAATGATTAGTAATATTAATCATCACATTGTTAGGCAAATTTTTATTCCTCTTGTTTTCCCCGCAATGATTACAGCATTAATACAATCAATTGGTCTTGGATTAAAAGTTATGGTCATGTCAGAATTTATTGCTCAGCCAAATCATTCAATTGGAAAAATGATTTTAATTGAAAAACAACATTTAGAAATGGCAAGAGTGTTTGCCTGGACTTTGTTGATTATTGTAATTATTATGGCAATTGAATGGTTAATATATCGAATAAAAAAACATTTTGTTATGTTGTGAAAAACGTACATTCTTTTTTTTGTTAACTTATGTAAACGTTTTACTATAATGTATTATAAGAAAACCATTGCATTAATTATCCTTTTTCAATATAATTGATATGGAACACAAATGGCATTATGTGTAAATAATCCTTTGCAAGACGTTTTAACATATCATTGATAGAACCTTTTCAAATAAATTAAAAGGGAGGAATTGACAATGGTTTTACATGAGATATTGAAACAGTATCCCCGTACTGAGGACAGTTTGATTGAAATTTTGCTTGCCTATCAAGCAGAAAAGAAAGATCACTTCATTTCAAATGAAGAGATAGCAGAAATTGCACAATATGTGCAAACCACAGAAAGCAAAGTGTGTAGCGTGCTTTCCTTTTATACGTTCTTTTCAAATAAACCCCGAGGAAGGTATATCATTTATGTTTGTAAAGATGTCCCTTGCTATGTTAATGAATCAGCAAATATTGTGCGGACGCTCGAACGTCTTCTTGGAATCAAAGTGGGTGAAACAACACCTAATAAAATGTTTACCCTTGAATATGCTTCATGCTTAGGGTATTGTAATCAAGCTCCAGCCATGCGCATTGATGGCAAAACATATACTGATTTAAATCCCGACAAAGTAAAAGCCATCATTTCTGAGTATCGGGGGAAACAAAATGCTTGAAATGAAAAAAATTACGCGGCGCTGCGGTAAAATTAATCCCTTATCGATTGAAGATTTTATGGCCACGGATGGTTATGAAATGCTTAAAAAAGCCATCAAAATGGATAAAATTGCGATCATAGAAGAAGTTGAAAAATCATATTTGCGCGGTCGTGGTGGTGCCGGTTTTCCGGTTGCAATTAAAATGAAAGGATTAGCAAAAGAAATTGCAACACCAAAATATATGATTTGCAATGCTGATGAAGGTGAACCCGGGAATTTCAAAGATCGTTATTTAATGGAAAATGATCCCCATCAAATTATTGAAGGAATGATTATTGTTGCTTATGCAACGCAAGCAAATCAAGGATATATTTATATTCGTGGTGAATATGACAATGCAATTAATATTATGAAGTGGACGATTGAACAGGCAAGAAAAAATCACTTTTTAGGAAAAAATATTTTAGGATGTGATTTTGATTTTGATATTGAAGTGCGTTCCGGGGCGGGTTCTTATGTTTGCGGCGAGGAATTTGCCTTGATTGAATCATTAGAAGGAAAACCGGGAAGAACACGCGTTAAACCACCGTTCCCAACCCAAAAAGGATTATTCAATCAACCAACATTAATTAACAATGTTGAAACATTTGCTAACATTCCATTTATTGTCGATATTGGTGGTCAAGCATATGCTAAGATAGGAACGCCATCTTCAACAGGAACAAAATTAATAAGTTTATCAGGAAATGTTAAACATAAAGGGGTTTACGAAGTGCCGTTCGGCACGCCAATTATTGATGTGATTAATAAACTAGGCGGTGGTATTGCCAATAATCGTAAGCTTAAAATGGTACAACTCGGTGGTGCTTGTGGTCCCATTATTCCTGAGTATATGCTTGATATGGTAATTGATTATGAACGTTTTGAAGAGTTTGAGTCAAAAACGGGGGCCGGAGCAATTATTGTAATTGATAATCGTTTTGATATGTTTGACATCTTGTTACGAATTGTAGAATTTTTTGCCCATGAATCCTGTGGTAAGTGTACACCGTGTCGCGAGGGACATATTCAATTAGCCAATCTAATTAAAAAGTTCATTAATTGTGAGGCAACAATTAAAGATTTAATATCACTTGAATCGCTTGCCCGGGTGATGCATCAAACGTCACTTTGTGGTTTAGGCCAATCATCACCGACGTCGATTATTGCAACGCTTCGATATTTCCGCGATGAATATTTAGATCGGATTGAAAGTAGTGATATGATAAAGGGGGAAGGCAAATGATTCATTTAAAAATTAATAATATTGATTTGGTTGTTGAAGAAAATACAACTATATTAAACGCAGCAAAAGCTTGCAATATCAAGATTCCGACTCTTTGTTATTATCCGGATTTAAATATCAAATCCGATTGTCGCATTTGTGTTGTTGAAATAGTAGGACAAAAAGGTTTAGTGCCTTCTTGTTCAACTATTGTTAGAGAAGGAATGGAAATTAAAACGAATTCGCCACGCGTTCTTAATGCGCGCAGAACAATTACGGAATTACTTTTATCCAACCACGATGCAAATTGTACTGCTTGTGTGAAAAATATGAATTGTGAATTACAATCATTGGCCAATAAGTTAGGTATTGATCAAAACCGCTTTCCGTCTGTTCTTGAAAGACATCCGATTGATGATAACAATCCGGCCATTGTCCGTAATCCAAATCGCTGTATTAAATGCGGGAGATGCATTGATGTATGTAAGAACATTCAAGGAATGAATGTGTTAGAAAATATGAATCGTGGGCACGATATGGTTATTACACCGGCTTATGGTAAATATTTATCCGATGATTTATGTGTTTTTTGTGGTCAGTGTGCTAGCGTTTGTCCGGTTGCTGCTATTACTGAAAAAGATGAAACCGACCATGTTTGGAAAGAACTGCATGATCCAAACAAGCATGTAATTGTTCAAATTGCTCCGGCTATTCGTGTATCTTTAGGTGAAGAAATAGGTAAAAAACCTGGAAGTATTGTAACGGGTAAAATCGTTAGTGCCTTACGTTTGTTAGGCTTTGATCGTGTGTTTGACACCGATTTTACTGCAGATTTAACGATAATTGAGGAAGGCAACGAGTTAATTCATCGTATAACAACAGGAGGAATTCTACCGATGATGACATCGTGTTGTCCCGGATGGATAAGTTTTGTTGAACAACGTTACCCAGAAATCATTGATCACATCTCGACATGTAAGTCACCACAACAAATGTTCGGTGCGCTGGCCAAATCATATTATGCGAAAAAAGAAAATATCGATCTTGATAACTTAGTTGTTGTATCAATCATGCCATGTACTGCAAAAAAATACGAAGCAAAACGCAGCGAAATGTCGGTTGACGGAAAACATCAAGATGTAGACATCGTTTTAACAACGCGTGAATTAGGTAAAATGATTAGACAAATGGGCATTGATTTTGAAAGCTTACCAGAAGAAGATTTTGATAATCCATTTGGAATCACAACTGGTGCTGCTGCTATTTTTGGTGCGACTGGTGGCGTTATGGAAGCTGCGCTACGCACCGTTTCCGAGATAGTTAATCAAAAGCCACTTGAAAATATAAACTTCACCGAAGTGCGTGGATTACAAGGAATAAAAGAAGCAGAAGTTACCTTAGGTGATGCAAAGATTAAGGTTGCTGTCGCCCATACCCTTGCCAATGCTAAACAACTAGCAGAACAAGTTAAAAATAAAACATCACCATATACTTTTATTGAGATTATGACATGTCCTGGTGGTTGTATCGGTGGCGGTGGACAATCATATGGAACGACCAATAGAATTCGCCAGCAACGCATTGATGCAACATATCACGTCGATGAAACTCTTACAATTCGCAAATCTCATGAAAACCCAGCAATACAATCAATATATAATGACTTTCTAGAAAAACCATTAAGTAAAGTTTCACATAAATTACTGCATACACATTATCACAGCAGAAAAAATAGCGAAGGCAGCAACTAATCATTGCTGCTTTTTTACGTTTATATGATAATATTATCATTTCGTTTTTATTAAACCATAATGTTTTTATATTTTTCAACAAGTGAATTAAAACAATAATTAATATCGCTTTGCCTCATGTTTTTTTTGTGTTAAGCACTTAATTTTCGCTATGATAATAAGGGATTGTCGAATAGAAAAGTGATTCCTCTTTTTTCATTATCAATTACACTAAAAAGAATAAAAAAACCACCAATTATATTAATAGGGCTGTTCCATTATATAATTTGATGGGAAATTAATGAATTTCCGTCATAAAAATAACTATCTATAGTAGTATAAAGTTGTACTATTTTTTTTGCATTATAAACTGCGGCGCTGCAAAGTCCCTACCAATTTGTAAAATTCTAAGAAAAATGTTGTTTTTTGGGAAAATATCGTGTATAATAAAAGAGAATATATGCATATTGCAAATGCTATGGAGGTAAAGAAATGGATAAAGAGTTAATTTATGAAAGTCCAAAGGTTACAGTTGTGAAATTTGAACTTGAGGATGCCATAGCCATGAGTTCTACAACAAACTTCTTTGGCGCACTTGGAGGCGAAGAGTTTTGGGAAGAATAATTAAGAAATTAAGGTTTTTAATTATTTTTGTTTTGTTGTTTTCTTTTTCGCACTTAACATTATTTGTTAAAGCGGCTGATGCAAATCAAGTAACAATTAAGATTTCTCATCAATTAGAAAGTGGTATTCAAGGCCCAACCGCAACAGAATATCAGTTTGGTGATACTATTTCTATTAATAAGTTAGAAGGTAAATCATTTTTGTATTATGTTGTAAATGGGAAGTTAAGACTGGATTTAGACGATGCTTTTACATTTAAAGCTTATAGCAACTATGATATTAAGCTTATTTATGGCTCGGAAACAAATCAACATACGATTAACTTTATGGATACGAACTTAGACCATTTAAGTACAGTATATGTAGAAGACAATGGTGATCCTATTGAGCCAATTGCCCCGACGAAACCGAAATCTGTATTTATCGGATGGGTTTTAGTAGAAGATTATGATAAAGAAGTTTTGCCGGTAGAAGATGTAACAGAAGTTAATAAAGATAGTGTTTTTGTAGCAAAGTATGAGTTGGATGAAATTGCTAAAACGACAACTTATAATGTATCTATTAATGGCACTTCAACTTCTTATAAAATAAACGAAGTTGTTACATCTACCGCCGGAGCGGCACCGGAGGGTAAAGTATTTAGTCATTGGGAAGATGAAAACGGAAATGTTTTATCATCAAATCCAACTTATAAATTCACCGTTTTGGCTGATATAACCATTAATGCCGTTTTCAATGATGCAAAAGAGTATAAT
>JALOBF010000081.1 GCA_023228385.1 Bacilli bacterium | reverse complement strand
AAAATAACGAATATCAGTAAAACCGCTTATGACCCATTGGCGAAAATCATCCGGAAGAAATTACGGGAAGACGGTATTGGTTATAACTTTCCGGTTGTAACCTCCCAAGAAGTGCCCCAAAATACGGCGGGACTCGGATCTTATATGGCGGTAACGGCGACTGCCGGTATTATTATGGCTGATTATATCATTAAAAAATTAATTGCCGGGTAAAATACGGAGGGATATATGCTTATAGTAATTGTTTGGAAACAGGTTTTGATAATCGCCGGCGTTATTGCTTTATTTTTAGTTACCTCTTTTCTAAATACACGCGTAAAACCTCCCAAGTCCGCCGAATTACCGGAAAAATGTCAGTTTTGTATGTCAAAGACTTGTGTTATAAAAATATCCGAAGTAAATAAAAAAGAAGAAGAACTGGCAGAATTTCTTGAACAATGCGAGGAGAACAATGAGTCAAAAAAGAACTGATTATATTTCATGGGATCGTTACTTTATGGGGGTTGCTTTGCTTTCGGCGATGCGCAGCAAAGACCCCAATACTCAGGTTGGTGCCTGTATCGTTAATCAAAAAAACCGAATCGTCGGAATCGGTTATAACGGTTTACCGATTGGCTGCAGCGATGATGAATTCCCTTGGGATGTGAACGATAGTTTTCTGGAAAGCAAATATCCCTATGTGGTTCATTCCGAACCCAATGCCATTTTAAATGCAAATGCTTCGGTCGAAGCTTGCGTGATTTATGTTACATTATTTCCATGTCATGAATGCGTTAAATTAATTATTCAAAGCGGAATTAAAGAAATAGTTTATCTTTCCGATAAATATAATAATACCGAATCCGACATGGCGGCCAAACGGATGCTTGAAGCCGCCGATATTAAATATCGTAAAATTCAACCGTTTCGGGTTGAAATAAAGGATGGATTATGATTAAATACCTTAAAAGTTTATTAAATAAATTTACACAAGCAACCCTCGGTAAAAAAATTATTACCATGGTATTAATGATAGTTTACATCGCTATGCTTTTTAGTGTTGCGATTAAAGTAAATATCGAAGTGGTTACACCGGGAACCTTAAACCGTACTGCCTATACTTTATCCGATACGCAAGAAGTCGGCGTTATTAAAATCGAAACCGAAAATAAGTCGGGTAATATCTATACGGTTGGGGTTTATTCTCATCTTCGGGTTTCGCTTTTTCAATATTTGATTTCTAATTTTTCAAAACATATCAGCCAAAAAGCTTATAACCCCAAACTTGATTTATCAAACAAAGAAGAAATTATCCGCGGCGAAATTCATCGTGATTTTAGTTTGATCCATGCTTTAATTGTAGCGTATGAAGAAGCAAGCAAAGTTAACGATACGATTCATATCGAATATGAATTTAAAGGGCTTATCGTCAGTGCTGTTCTCTCCTACAGTAAATCAGGCCTGGTGCCGGGTGATTATATTACTCATATTAACGGTGTAAAAATTGAAAATCTTAATGATTTTCAAAATAAATTAGCGGCGATTTATCATGATAAGGCCTTTACATTAACAATAATTCGCAACAATGAAACGAAAACAATCTCGGCGCAAAAAGTATTACATGATGAAAAATATAAACTTGGGTTTGAAGCAAGTGAATATTATATAATTGATCGGGAAAAAACAACGCCGCAATTTAAAATTTCCGAAAAAATGCCTTCGCTCGGCTCATCCGGGGGAGCGATGACGGCCCTGGCGATTTATAATGCTTTATTAAACGAAGATATTACCAAAAATAAACGGATTACCGGTACCGGCACCATTAATATCAGCGGTGAGGTCGGTAATATCGGCGGTGTCCAACAAAAAATAGTTACCGCCGCGATGTACAATGTTGAAATCTTTTTTGTTGACAGTATCGACTACAATGAAGCAAAAACAAAATATGATGAGATTCATGCCGGCTTTCAGTTAATACCGGTCGCAACTTTTGCCGATATTATTCAAGCGTTAAGGGGTGAGGGCCATGAATGAAAATATCAAGAAAAAAGAACCCAATTTTTGGGTTCGGGGTAAACGGGAAACTAAAAATTTTTACGCAATTGAGCTTCTCCCCGGCGTTAATATTAAATCGTTTCTTTTTGGTCTCTTGGTAGCCGCGGTGCTTATTCTTCCCCTCGGAATTATGATATTCCAATATTTAATAATCTATGGTTATTTGGGAGTGTTTAGAATTTATTTGTTGTTAATTTGGGTTAGTCTATTGTTGTTTAACGGCCTTTCCAACTATTTTACCGTAAAAATAGCACAGGTTTACGATCCCAACAATCATCGTTTGCAATCGGTTAATGCCAAATATGTATTCTTTTATAACTGTTTAAGCATCGGTTTTGCCATCTTTACTTTACTCGTAATAATATTTCTGGGGTTAGTTGTATTTGTATGAACATGAAAGGGAAAAAAATGATTATTGGTTTAATATTAATTACAGTTGGCATTGCCATTGACCAAATAACAAAATATCTTGCTTTTCGTTATCTTGATTACGGTAGAGAGTATAAATGTATACCGGGACTATTCCGCTTTGAATTAGTTAAAAATCCGGGAGCGGCTTGGGGGATATTGGCTAATCAATTATGGTTTTTTATTGTTATTACGATAATTGCGTTAGTATTTTTGGGTTACTTGGCAAAATATTTCGATATTAAAGAAAATTCTCTTTTTAGTGCTTCATATATTTTAATAACCACCGGTACGCTTGGTAATTTTATCGATCGAATCCTTTATAATGGTGAAGTCAGGGATTTTATAACATTTGATTTTATGAGTTTTCCGAGTTTTAATTTTGCCGATATGGCTCTTACGGTTGGCGTCTTTTTTCTAGCCGTCGATATTCTCTTTGGACAATCCGGAGCGACATGGATAAAATCAGGCTAATTGTTGAAACTGACATCGACCAAAGAATCGATAAATACCTTAATCTCCAACTTGATAATACCACCAGATCGCAAATTCAACTTATGATTGCCGCCCGTGATATTAAAGTTAATAATGAAGAAATAAAAGCCAGTTATAAACCACGAAAAGACGATATTATCGATATTTTATTTAAAGAAAAAGTTCCGATGGAAATTTTGCCGGAACCGATACCGCTTGATATTTATTATGAAGATTCGGATATTATAGTAATTAATAAACCGCGCGGGTTGGTAGTCCATCCGGCGACCGGTAATTACTCCGGCACCTTGGTTAATGCCCTGTTATATCATTCTCGGGAGTTATCAAATATTAACGGTATTATCCGGGCCGGAATTGTTCACCGCATTGATAAAGACACATCCGGATTGATTGTTGCCTGTAAAAACGATGAAGCCCATCGCCGGATAAGTATGCAATTTAAAAAGAAAATGGTCCTGCGGATTTATGAAGCACTGACATATGGGGTTATCGATCATGATTATGGCCGAATTGATGCCCCAATCGGCCGTCATCCCAATAACCGTAAATTAATGTCGGTTGTGGCCAGCGGAAAACCGGCAATCACTCATTTCCAAGTTATCGAAAGATTCGCTCAAAATACATGGTTGGAATTAAAACTTGAAACCGGTCGGACCCATCAAATTCGGGTCCATTTGCAATATATCGGATATCCGGTCGTGGGTGATCCTTGTTATGGCCTAAAAAAAGACAGAACTAGATATTATGGTCAATTTCTTCACGCTAAGACATTAGGGCTATATCACCCGTGTTCCGGAGAATATATGCAATGGGAGGCGCCGTTGCCGGAATATTTCCAAAATTACATTAATGAATTAAGAAGTCGGGAACAATCCTGACTTTTTTCCGTATAATATAGCGGGAGGGATTATTATGCGACGAGTAATTTTTATGATTATAGCTTCATTTTTATTGTATTATTGCTTGTGTGCGGCCCTTAACTTTACCGAGATGCCGATAAAAAAAACAGCCCCCCACTAGGTGCGACTGTCTTTTCCTTTTACTCTTTCCAGGTTTTTAAAATTCACTTTTGCAATCCGATTAAAATAAACATCATTATATTCTTTTAAGATTTTTGAAATTGCTAAATCAACTTTATTGCCGGCTCCCTTCGGTAAATCAAATCCGACTTCCTTGGACAACTTATCCATTTCCTTAATAAATAAATAACGGGCGATAATGCTGGCACAGGCAATGGCGGTATATTTACTTTCACCCTTTTCTGTTAATTCCACATTTTCAATCACGATTTCCTGGTCTTTTAAATAATCAAAGTATTTATCCTGGGTGGTGAAAGCATCTACAATGATGGCATCATATTCCGTAATTTTTTGTAAAATATTATGAATAACGTTATTATGAAGCAAGGCTTTTAGTTTATTCATATTGCAATTGCCTTTTGTGGTTAAATAATTATATTTTAAATTATTTAAAATCAAAGCGTCATATTTAATTTCCTTCATTAATTCCGGTGCCATTTCTAAAACTTTAAAATCGCTTATTTTTTTAGAATCTTTAACCCCTAATCGCATTAATGGCAATATTTGAATTTTAGGTACATAAGCGGCGGCAACAACAACCGGTCCAAAAAAATCTCCGGTACCGACCTCATCAGTGCCGATAACGGAAAGATTAATTGTTTCAGCCGAGTAGGTTGCCGTATGGAGCTTTTTTTCGATATCAAGAATTTCGCAGATATCTCCATAAATGTTTTTGCTGCCGGCACCTTGAATAAGCATGGTCAGGGTTTTGAAAATAGTCAGCGTCGCCCCCTTGTATTTAGCCCGAAAAAGTGTATAATTATTAGTGTGGGGAACAGAATAGAGATGATAGCGGCTGATTATTTCACCGGCCTGTGTAGTTGTAAGATTTATCGTATAACTCATATTAATATCCTCATATCTATTATATCATAAAACTATCAAAAATGGAAGTAAAAACTATGGTAAAACACTTTATAACATTAGAATTAGACCGGATAATTAATGCCATAAATGAAAGAACGGTTTTGAAACATAATTATAATATTGATTCAATTCGCTTCTTAAATAACCGTGGCGAAATCGAAAAAGCTTTGGATGAAACTGATGAAGCAACTGTTTTATTACAAAGGATGCATCGTTTTCCTTTATATTTTCGCGGTGATGTTTTATTTATTTTAAAAATGATTCATAAAAACCGGGTTATGTCTCTTGAGGAACTCGGGGAAATCGGGAAGTTTCTTGATACAATACGAGCAAATCAAGTATATTTGGATTCGATTGATAATGCTCAAATTTCGATTGTTTATTTTCGCGAATATATTCGGTGTCTAACTTATCCGAAGCAGTTAAATCAACGGATTAAGGAGATAATTACTCCCTATGGTGAAATTAAAGATGATGCCACTAAAGAATTAAATGCCATCCGAAAATCGATCAAAGATACAGAAAAAAACATTCAAGTTAAATTACAGGAGTTTATCGGTAAAAACCAGGCTAAATTAACCCAACCGCTGGTTGCAATCCGCAATGACCGTTATGTGGTTCCGGTCAAAAATGAATTTAAAAATACGGTAAGCGGGGTAATTCATGACCAATCTTCTTCCGGGGAGACGGCTTTTATTGAACCGCTTGCGGTACATAATCTAAATAACCGCCTTAATGAATTAATCGAAGCGGAAAAAAGAGAAATTCATAATATCTTAATAACAATATCGCAAGCGACGGATGCTTATTATGATGAGCTTGTTACTGATTATCAGATTATTGCCGCCCTTGATTTGTTGTTTGCGAAGGCGGAATACGGACTGGCCATCGCCGGCCGCCGACCGAAAGTAAACGATCAAGGCATTTTTG
Organism: Bacilli bacterium; assembly: GCA_023228385.1. Lineage (GTDB taxonomy): Bacteria > Bacillota_I > Bacilli_A > ML615J-28 > CAG-698 > UBA3946. The sequence goes on along the minus strand of JALOBF010000081.1, from coordinate 1,169 downwards.
AACTTATTAACGGCCGTCATCCCTTGCTTAAAGCCGAAACGGTTGTTCCCAACAGCGTTACTTTCGGTAAGTATAAAGGAATTATTGTAACCGGTCCGAATACCGGCGGCAAGACGGTATTGTTGAAAATGGTTGGGCTTTTATCCTTAATGGTTAAACTGGGCTTGCTTATTCCTTGTGATCCGGAAAGCAATTTAATGATTTTTGATAATGTTTTCGCCGATATTGGTGATGAACAAAGTATCGATCAAAATCTCTCGACCTTTTCCGGACATTTAAAGAATATCATTGATATAATGGCTAATGTTACTGAATGCTCACTGGTTTTACTGGACGAACTCGGTTCCGGAACCGATCCGGCGGAGGGTACGGCATTGGCGATTGCCATTTTTGATTATTTATTAGCTAAAAATTGTATGGTAATTGCAACATCTCATTATTCGGAATTGAAAATACATGCTTATAATTCCGATAGTATCATTAATGCCAGTGTCGAATTTAATGTTAAAACATTACAGCCGACCTATAAACTTTTAATGGGGGTTCCCGGTCAGAGTAACGCTTTAAAAATCGCCCGAATTCTCGGTTTGGAACAAACAATTATTACGGCGGCGGAAAATTACACTTATCAGCGCGACGACAAAACGGAAAAAGTGCTATTTAAATTAATTAACCAGTCTCATGAACTTGACCGTCAATTAAAAAGCGTTACCGAGAAAAATCAACAATTACAGGCGGCAATGGCCGAGCTTGATATGGAAAAAGCGGAAGTTGATTTTCAAAAATCCCGGATATTAAAAGCAGCAGAAGAAGACGCCGGAAAAATCATCGCCGCAACTCAAACTCAAATAAACCAGTTAATCGATGATTTAAATCAGCTTAAAAACCGCGATATTAAAACTCATGAAATCGCCGAAATGAAACATCGCTTCCGTACAATAAAAGAAGAAGCTCAAGCCGAGATTGAAGTTAATGCTGATTATGACTTTAAACCTAATATGAGCGTTTATCTTGAAAATTTTAAAGCCTATGGTATAATTATAAAGGAAAATAAAAATAATAAGTATGACATTCAATTAGGCAACGCCACGGTAACGGTCGACAAAAAATATTTAAGACCGGCGGAAAAACATAACCGCCCCCGTCGCCACTCGCAATCGTCCGTACCG
>JALOBF010000080.1 GCA_023228385.1 Bacilli bacterium | reverse complement strand
TTTATATTGATTGGTAAGGCTGCATTTGGTGTCTATCGGATCCATATGGATTACTAAATTACAATTTAATTGGTCAGAGACTTCCCGCTCAATCCTATCAATTAATTGATGATTTTTGACAATATCAACGTCCCGGTCGACCTCAACATGGGCAGTTATAAACTTTTTAACGGGGCCGTACTGATGAATCACCAAATCGTGAACACCCAAAACACCGGGAAATTGATTAAGCTTGGCCAAAACTTTTTCCGTATACTCTTCGGATGGCGCTTCACCAATTAAAAGCGAGCCGGTTTGCTTTACAAATTTTATTCCGTTAAAAACAATAATAATCGATACCAAGGCACTCATATAACCATCAAGGTTGATACCAAAAAATATCATTATCAGACCGGTTAACAACACACCGGAAGTGGCAAAAACATCATTTAGACTATCGACTGACGTGGCGATTAATGCTTCCGATTTAATTAATTTCCCATTCTGCCGATAAAAGCGACTTTGCCAGATTTTTATTAAAATAGATATCACCAAAAAAACGATTATCAACCAATTAAATTTAATTTCTTTCGGATTAATAATCTTATCGATTGAAGCATAGGCTAATAATAAACCCACCGTAAAAATAAAGATGGCGACAATAAGACCGGTAACATACTCTATGCGCTGATGACCAAAGGGATGATCTTTATCGGCGGGGGTACTTGATAATTTAAAACCGACATAAGTTATTATCGATGTTCCGGCATCCGAGAGATTATTAATCCCATCGGCAATAATTGCTAAACTGCCGATAATCATACCGCTGATAATCTTAACCAAAGTTAAAAAAATATTGGATACAATCCCGACAATACCCGATAGTTTACCATAGGCAACCCGAACCTTATTATCCTGATAATTCTGATGATCTTTAATAAATAATTTTACAATTAATTTCCGCATAATTATATTATATTCTACTCTATTTTATCGGTTAATTCAAGTATTAATCCCAAAATAAATCCTCAATTGAGGATTTATTCGATATAAATGCGAACAACATCGCCATCACTGGATTCAACACTGACGATATCGCCAATAACTCCGTTTTCAATACACTGAATAATTAAATCGACATCAATCATTTCATCGGCAATCGACGAACCCGATAAAGATTTATCAATAATAGCCTGCACATTTCCCAGTTTCATCGCCGACTTCAACAAAGCAATCGGTAAGTTCACATTAATTTTATCGCCGTCTTTAGAAATAACCTTAATATAAAGAAATTTACCGGCCGTATTTTTTAAATGTTTAGCTTCGCTAATCAGTTTGCGGTCAACCACTACTTTACTGCTGTCAAGACTTTTCAGTAATTCATTGGCCTCATCAACGGTAATAATACCCTGACTGAGCATTTCCAAGACTTTCATTCTTTCCTCATTCATCTTCTTTATTCTCCTTAATTATTTTGCCGAGTTGTTCCTCCGCCCGTTTCAACGATTTTTTCACAATCGAACTAACCTCGTCGCCAACATCATCAAGCGTTTGATCAATTTTTTTCATTGCATCTTCGATTTTTTTCTTGGCAATTATAACCTTTTCTTTAACTTGCCGCGATAAAATTTGATTTTTATCCTCGCCTTCCACCGTTTCCAACAAGCGATAAGCTTCGTCGACGGTAATTGTTCCCGCACTTAACATTTGAAGAATCTTGCGTTTTTCATCCATAATTTCACCTCATTTTAAACTTTTTAATAAATTATTTGCTTCTTCAAAACCGATTTCTCCTTGAGCCAACCGATCAAGAATATCCTGTCTTTGTTCAGAAATATCGGTGTCATCATTAACTGCAAAGCCGAGTGCTGATAAGACTTCGTTTAAAATTTTCTTAACCGTCGGATAAGAGATATTCATTTCCTTTTCCACCGCTTTAATGTTTCCTTGATTTTTGAGAAACATCAGGACAAAAGTCAACTGTTCTTTAGAAAGTTTATTAATTTTCGGCAATGCAAAATCACCGGAAATTTCCACACCACAATGATGACAATGAAGTTTTGTTATCATTAAGTCATCACCACAAATCGGGCATACCGCGATAACTTCTTTTTTCATTCCAATCTCCTATATTATTTTAATCTTTATGATTGCTTCTTTACTAACAATACTAATGGCAACCCCTTGAGCAAAGGGAATTAAATCCAATATTAAATCTCTATATTCCTTAAATTCCGAATTTCTAATAAACCGCATAATCAATTTCACGATACCCAACGGAAACGGGAATAAAAACAATCCGTTAATAAAAGTATTTAAAAAGGGATGACCGGAAAGGCGAATACGAGCAATAACAAATCTTCCTTTTTTTCCAACCGTACCATATAAAATATTATATCCTTCCTGAGGGGTAAGGTTATTTTGTACTATTTTTTTTAATATTTTCTTTCGCATTTGATTCACCCTTTATATTATATTCTATTTGATTAACTATGTCAACAATAAAATTAATTTATTTTATTTACTTTTTAATATAATCAATATTTTTATTAATTAAGTTAATATAATAAAAGAGTTTTATTTCACTTTTAATTATTTTACAGAGCCATAAAAAAAAGCATTTCGCTTATTGAAATGCCTTTTAATTATTACTGTCTAAATAATCAACAATATCCTTGACGGTGCGAATCTTTTGAGCCGCTTCGTCACTAACCTGTACTTCAAATTCATCCTCGATAGCCATAATTAATTCGACAGCATCCAGTGAATCGGCACCTAAATCTTCGGAAAGCTTGGATTCCAGTTTAATATCTTCTTCATTGTAATTCAATTCTTTCGCAATAATACTTCTTACTTTTTCAAAATTCATAATAAAAATCCTCCTAAAATTTATTTCATTATAATAAAATTATAAGTTATTGTCAAGCGTTTACTGATTTTTGACTAATTCCGGCAGGAATAATAAATTTCAATGCTTTTGGTTCAACTTTAATGGCAATTTTATGGGCTTTTCCCATTTCGCCGTCAATCGCATAATTTAAAGGTTTAGGGCATTCGATAACAACTTCTCGGCCTTTCCGATAAATGATATAACGGGCAACTTTAGGTGTTATTAAATGGGTACCATTTTTATAATATTTTATTAAACCTATAAATTTCGGACGCGAAATACGACGGACAAAACATATATCCAATAATCCATCATCGACAACGGCATCAGGGGCACAATAATAGCCGCCGCCGTAGCAGATGCCGTTGGCAATGGCACAAAGCAAACCGTCACCCTCGTATATAAGTTCACCATCCAAACTTATTTTAAAATAATGCGACATTTTCGAAAGTAAACTAACGACAACCCCCAGATGGTAAGCGCCTTTGCCCGAAACAAGGGGTAACCGCTTATATTTAATCATCCGATTGGCGGCATCGGCATCAAAACCAATATTTAAAATATTAATTACATAACGATCGGAAAACTTCAGTAAATCAACTTCAACAATCTGACCGTTAACTTGCTCTTTAATATCTAAAAAATCTTTTTTTTCGCCGAAATATTTAATGAAATCATTGCCGGAACCAACCGGGTAACAGCCGACGGCAACATTGGGAAAACCACAAGCCCCGTTTACCACTTCATTTAATGTGCCGTCGCCGCCGCAAGCATAAAACCGCAATTCTTCATCTTGATGATCGGCAGCATAATCTCGGACAAAATTACAAGCATCCATAGATTTTTTCGTGATATAAATTACACAATCTTCAGAATGAAGCGTTTTATTAATGGCTTCCTTGATTTCAGCAGTACTATCCTTCTTTCCGGCAACCGGATTTATAACAAATATATGTTTCATTTCTTTCGCTCCCATCAAAATACTCGGTATTTAATTATTATTTTCCGAAGGCGGGAGCATTGAAAGTTCAATTCGGCTTTTGGCAACATCAACTGCCACAACCCATACTTTCACAATCTCGCCGACACTAACAACATCTAAAGGATGTTTAATATATTTTTTACTCATCCGTGACAAATGAACCAAGCCGTCTTCTTTAACGCCGCAATCAATAAAAGCGCCAAAATCAACAACATTTCTTACAGTTCCTTGCAATTCCATACCGGGTTTTAAATCTTCCAGATGAAGTACATCACTTCTTAAAATCGGTTTTTCAAATTCATCACGCGGATCCCGAAGCGGAGCAACCAAAGCATCCAAAATATCATTAAAGGTATAATCGCCTATTTCCAATCCGTTACGCAATTGTTTACGGTCGGCGGCTTTAACGGCATTAATCAATTCTTCACTGCCGATATCGTTTTTTGTAAAACCGAGTCGTTCAAGAATCTTTTCGGCAATCTCATAACTTTCCGGATGAATGCTGGTCATATCCAGTTTTTCATCACCGTCAATAATCCTTAAGAAGCCAATCGCTTGTTCATAGGTCTTAGGACCGATACCCTTCACATCAATTTCATGTCGGGAGTTGAATTTACCGTGCTGATTACGGTGTTCAACAATCGCTTTAGCCGTTCGCGCATTAAGACCGGATACCCGCTGCAACAACGGAGCTGAAGCACTATTGATATTAACACCGACACTATTAACGGCCGAAGACACAACAAAATCAAGCGATTCCGTTAATTTTGATTGGGTTACATCATATTGATACTGGCCGACCCCGATCGACTTCGGATCGATTTTAACCAATTCCGAAAGCGGGTCTTGAAGCCTGCGGGCTATTGAGACCGCCGAACGTTCTTCAACCGCAAAATCAGGAAATTCCTCACGCGCTAAATCACTGGCCGAATAAACCGAAGCTCCGGCTTCGTTGACTATAATATAAAAAACTTCTTTAGCGGTTTCTTTTAATACTTCAGCAACGAAACTTTCGGTTTCGCGACTTGCCGTTCCGTTACCGATTGCGATTACTTCGATATCATATTTATCGATAAACGAAAGGAGAGTTTTTTTGCTCTCATTGTATCGATTTTCAGCATTTTTTTCATTGTCCTTTAATTGATGGGGAAAAATAATTCCGATTTCCAAAACCTTACCGGTGGCATCCACAACGGCAAGTTTACATCCGGTCCGATAAGCCGGATCAATACCGAGTACCATTTTATCCTTCATCGGCGGTGTCAACAAATAGTTTTTTAAATTCTCGGCAAATACCTTAATCGCCCGATCTTCCGCCTGGTCTTTTAATTCGGCGCGGATTTCCCGTTCAATTGAAGGCTTTATTAAACGGCGATAACCGTCTTCGATTGCCTGTTTAACATATGGCTCGGTAATAGAGTTATCTTTTTCAATTACCCGACCGAATAAAAACCTAAGTACCCGGTCCGCATCCTCAACAATTCCGACCCGCAAAACTTTTTCCGCCTCGCCGCGGTTAATCGCCAACACCCGATGATGTTTAATCGAACTAATCGCTTCTTGATAATCATAATACATCTCATATACTCTTTTGTCATCAAGTTTATCGTCCCTGATCGTAGTTGCGATATTGGAATAACGCTCATGAAAACGGCGAATCCATTTTCGGAACTTCGGTTCATCAGAAACAATTTCAGCAATAATATCCATTGCCCCTTGCAAAGCTTCATTTTCGTCTTTTACAATCAAACCGGCTTTTTCCCGTTCCTCGGTAACTTCTACCGTAATATATTTCCTTGCTTCCGCTTCAACATCGCCCTCAAGCGGAAAACTAAGCAAATATTCGGCCAACGGTTCAAGACCTTTACGTTTTGCTTCGGTTGCCCGCGTCTTTTTCTTTTCTTTGTAAGGACGATAAATATCTTCAAGCTCCGCTAATTTGTTTGCTGCAATAATTTCTTTTTTTAACTCATCGGTTAATTTCCCCTTTTCCTCTATTAAACGCATAATATCTTCTTTTCGGGCCGCTAACTTTTGTCCATAATCCCATTCTTGATAAATAGCACGGATTTGTTCTTCATCAAGCCCGCCGGTTGCTTCTTTTCGATAACGCGCAATAAAGGGAACGGTTCCTCCTTCCTCAATCAGTTTTAAAACTGATTTAATCTGACTTACTTTTACTTTTTGTTCTTGTCCGATTTTTTTCAGTAATTGATCATTCATGTAATTATTTTCTTCCATTTCGTAATATCCTCCGATTATTTTTACAACATTAGTATTATACCATTATTTTATATTTATCGCAAAACATTTTTAATGTTTAAGATAATACCATAAACGATAAAAAATCCAAAGTGCCGCCCGTTCACGAACTAAATTGCGATCACCTTTAAAAATCCGCTTCTCACAATATATTTCCTTATCGATTTTTATGGCGTAACAAACTAAACCGACCGGTTTTTGCCGGGTACCGCCGTCAGGTCCGGCAATCCCGCTTACTGCCACGGTCACATCGCTTCCGGTTAAGCAAGCCAGTCCGGTTGCCATTTCCCGCACCGCTTCGGGCGAAACGGCGCCATATGTCGCTAAAGTATCGCTTTTCACATGCAAATATTTACTTTTGGCATCATTGCTATAGACGATCAGGCTCTCACTAATTACTGCCGATGCTCCCGGTATACTGATTAATTTTGCCGCCAGCAAACCGCCGGTACAACTTTCAGCAAAACTAATCGTATAATTTTTATTTTTTAAGGCCGTAACCACAGCATCTTCGATTAAAACATGGCCTTCACCGACAATATAGTCCTTAAATATATCTTTAAACCGTTTAACACAGCGGTTAAAATCCTTTCCCTCCGACCGTTTACTTTTAATTAAATATCTTATTTTACCGATAGCGCAATAAGAGTTAATGACAACCTGAGGAAAATCTGCATTCAACGGGGCCAAAATCTTTTCAAAATCAGCTTCGCTGCCGCCGGTAACGGTAAACTCCCGCACTAAATATTCGACGGAAACCGCCGGATACAGATAAGGTAAAATTTTTTTAAACATCGGTTCGGCCTCGGGAGGCGGACCGACCAAAGCAATAATCTTTTTTTCTTTATGGAAAACGATGAAGCCGTCGGCACTGCCGG
>JALOBF010000079.1 GCA_023228385.1 Bacilli bacterium | reverse complement strand
GACACTTCCGCTATCGGTCAAGGGTATTAGTAGCGGTATAATTATGGTATTCTTGCCTTGTGCCACCAGTTTTACTATTCCTTATATTGTTTCTGATGGAACTATGAAATTGATTGGCAATATTATCGAAGATAAAATGGGTTTGGGAAATGTCATCAGCACGGATTATCCGGTCGGCAGTCTGTTGTCAATAATCATTTTGATAGCGGTAATGGGAGCATTATGGTTAATAAGCAAAATTGATGCTGAAGGAGAAACATTGTTATGAGTAGAGTGCTCAGAGTTGAAGAACCGCTTTCCCGTAAAATATCGCGCCGGGTTAATTCGATTATTAAGTTTTCCTTCCTTACGATTGTAATACTGCTGCTTTATTTTCCGATTATTGTTATTATAATACAATCTGTAAATATAAATGTACAAGGCACATACTTTTCTGGTTTTACATTGGAATGGTATGGAAAGATGTTCGGAGACCGCAAATTAATGTCCGCTATTAAAAACACGATATCGGTTGCATTGCTTGCTACTGTAATGTCTACTGTTTTAGGAACGCTGTTTGCTCTTGGCATTAATTCTCTCGATAAGAGACGAAGAAAGCAGATGATTATCCTTAATAATGTACCGGTTTTAAATGCTGATGTTGTTACCGGAGTTTCTTTGTTTTTTATTTTTAAGTTTTTTGGCATTATAATCGGCAAAGAATTTCTTTTGGGATATGAAACGATGTTAATCGCTCATATTTTCTTCTGTATACCTTATGTGGTATTGAGTGTTTTACCAAAACTCAATGAAGTTGATAAAAACTTATATGATGCGGCTTTGGATTTGGGATGCACGCCGCGGGGTGCTTTGATGAAAGTTATAGTTCCTTCCGTAAGGACGGGGATATTTACCGGGGCGCTTCTGGCCTTCACCATGTCATTTGATGATTTTGTAATTAGTTATTTAGTGGCAGGCGGAGAAGTGAAAAATTTTTCGATGTGGCTTTATGCCAGTCAACGCTCATCGGGAAGGACGTTTGCTTGGCCTAAGGCCTACGCTTACAATGCCATTATTTCGATTGTGGCATTGCTTATATTGGTTGTTTATAATATTGTTATTATTAATAAACAAAAGAATAATAGAAAGGTGCGTGTAAATTCTAATTGAAAAAAATAGTATCTTTATTAGGTTTAATATTGTTATTGGTTGTTTTAGCCGGTTGCGACCGTCGGGAAAAACTTTATGTGCTTAATTGGGAAGAATACATCAACGAAGATTTAGTCATTAAGTTTGAAAAAGAATATGGAGTAAAAGTAGTTATTGATGGGGTTACTACCAATGAATCGATGTATAATAAAATCGAGACGAGAGCCGGAAAATATGATGTTGTTTTTCCTAGTGATTATATGGTTCAAAGGATGTATAATGACGGTATGTTGCTTGGACTTGATTTTGATAAATTACCGAATTATGATGTAGAAACTTTTGATGATAAACTACAATATTTGCGGGATAATTATTTTGGTGAACATCAAAAATATTCGGTTCCTTATTTTTGGGGAACACTAGCTATTATGTATAATAAAAATAAAGCCGGTGTCAAAGAATTAGTCGAGGAACATGAATGGGCGGTTTTCTTTGATAAATCGATTATTCCGTCTAATGTAACTGTCGGTATGTATGATTCAAGTCGCGATGCGGTGGCAGCAGCATTATTCTATCTTGATAAAAGCCCTAATCCGACGAGTGTTGACGAGTTAACCGAAGCAGAATCGCTGTTGGTTAATTTTAAATACGATTTTTGGGGAACCGATAATTTAAAGGATGCTGTATCGGCCGAAAATCTTGATATCGCTTTGGTTTATTCCGGTGATTTCTTTGATACAATTTTTTTTACTTTAGCAACAGGCAACGTTCCTACCTTTGATATGCATGTGCCTACCGGAAGAAACAATGTTTGGTTTGATACAATTGCCATACCCGTTACTTGTACGAAAATTGATTTGGCCCACGCTTTTATTAATTTTCTTCTCGACTATGATAATGCTTTGGAAAATGCCGGTTTTGTCGGGTATTGCCCCGCTCGATTTGATGTATATCAAGCGATGCTTAATGATGAAGAATTACAAGCGGTAGTGAGTCACCCCGGATACTACCCCGGAAATGTTGAAAATGCTGAAGTTTTCTTAACTTTAGATAAGAAGATAGCCGAACGGATGGATTATATTTTAACAAAGGCACGAAGTAAATAACCAAATTTATCATGGCTGTGGAAAGTTGGAATTCACGGCCGTTTTTTATGTTAAAAAAACAGCTTTGAAGGATAAGATAAGTATTGTTGCCAAATCGTTGATATTTATTAAAATATTAAGATTCACCCAAAATATTAATTCTAAAACCTTTTCCCATTTTTTTATGTTAATAAATTTATGAAAAATTACTACCAATGATTTTGCGACAAAGCGTAAATCTAAGATTTCCTTTTATAGTGTTGTAAACAGTTCATTATTATTATATAATACTAATATAATATCTCGCGAGGTGAAAAATGGTTAAAATTATTAATTTGTCAAAGTCTTATCCCGGCGGAAAATTGGCTGTAAACAATATATCACTCGAAGTCGCACCGGGTGAAATTTTTGGTTTTATCGGTCATAATGGTGCCGGTAAAACAACGACGATAAAATGTATGGTCGGTATTTTAGATTTTCAAAAAGGAGATATTTTTATTAACGGGAAATCAATTAAAAAAGAACCGATTGCCTGTAAATATGAAATTGCATATATTCCGGATAATCCTGACATTTATGAACAATTAACGGGAATTCAATATCTTAATTTTATTTGTGATGTTTATAAAATTTCCAAAACACAAAGAAATGAAGATATTAAAAAATATGCAAAAATGTTTGAAATCGATCATAATCTAGGTGATGTAATAGCTTCGTATTCCCATGGGATGAAGCAAAAACTGGTATTGCTTTCAGCTCTAATCCGTCGGCCAAAACTATATGTAATGGATGAACCCTTTGTCGGTCTAGACCCGAAAATGTCGTATCTTGTAAAAGAAACGATGAAGGAAAAGTGTCAAGAAGGTGCCAGTGTTTTTTTCTCGACCCATGTGCTCGAAGTCGCCGAAAAACTTTGCCATCGTATAGCGATTATAAAAATGGGCGAGATTGTTACTATCGGTAAAATGGAAGATGTAAAAGGCAAAAAAACATTGGAAGATGTCTTCTTGGAGTTGTTTGACCATGCGTAACTCTTGGCTTCTGTTAAAGGTAAATATTATTAATACTTTTAAGCTTAATAAAATATTTAAGCGCAAGGAAAACCGCACTTCGGTTTTTATGTCATTTCTTGTTATTATTGGTTATATTTCCATTGCCGCTGTTGCCTTTTTGTATATGTTTATGTTTGGTGAATTATACAGTCAAAATGGTGTACCTAATCTTATATTAATAACGGGGATAAGTATCGGTTTTATTTTTGTTCTTCTTATGACAATTACAACTGCCAACAGTTATTTGTTCCGCAGTCGCGACTTTGATTTGTTAATGGCATTGCCGGTTTCCTCAGCCACCGTTATCTTTAGTAAAATAGTTCATTTATTATTAATTAACTATTTTATGTTTTTGTTGATTTATCTTCCGACAGTCGTTGTATATCAGATATATAATCAGACGACACCGCTGTTTTGGCTTTTGGTTATACCGACTTTTTTGTTGATACCCTTACTTCCCATTGCGGTATCAGGCTTGCTATCGTTTTTATTTGGTTTTATCCCTTTAAAGCAAAAATATAAAACCATACTTACAATTATCTTATCTCTTTTCTTAGTCTTTATTATTTTTTGGAGTCAATTACAAATATCAAACGTGGAGAATCCGGAAGCGATTTTCGGAACAGTTGGGGGTTATTTAACAAAAATCAACTATCCCGGATTACTTGCAGCCGAAGGAATGGAAGGCAATATCCTTAAGTATCTTTTATTTGTTGTTATTTCAATTATTCCTTTTATCGGTTTCGTCTATATTGTCGCCGCTAATTATCTAAAATCCAATAGCCGCAGTCGTCGCAGCGAAACAAATAAAAAATTTGTTTTGACGGAAAGTGAAAGTAAAGGTCAGGCTCGAGCTTTAATTATTAAAGAATTGCGTCGATATTTCAGTTCGTCAATCTATGTTGTTAATACTATTATGTCGCCGGTCATTTCATTGATATTTCTAATTTTGTTAATAATGTCTAAAAATCAACTGGCGAAATTTTTTGAAGTATTAGGTTATGATGTTTTACCGCTTATTTTTATTATATTATTAATATTTTCACTTTCTTTAACATCAACGACTTGTTCTTCAATATCAATAGAGGGAAAGCAATTTTGGATCCTTAAATCATTACCGTGTCAAACCGGACATATTTTTTTCGCAAAAATACTAGTTAATCTCATTATTACCATTCCGGTTTTAATTATAGATGTTATTGTTGCTCAAGTTGCATTGCACATAACCATCGTCGATGCCTTATTCTTATTCATAATACCGCTTTTAGTATTGCTATATACTAGTTTTATTGGTTTATATTCAAATTTACTTTTACCGCGATTTGATTATGAAAACGATACGAAAGTGGTAAAACAAAGCCTGAGCACTCTTGTGGCAATGGTATTCGGTTTTTTTGGATTTGCTATATTAATCGGCGTTGGTTATGTCTCATATCGTGTATTTGAGACCAATTTACCGGTTTATCTTCTGACCAGTTTGACAGCATTGGTTTTAATGATTATAAGTTTTTTGTTACTTCGTTTTCACGGAACAAAGTTATATCAAAAGATACATCCATAAGCGGTCTTTGGGCCGCTTCTTTTTTAAAAAAGGTCAGAATTCTCTTGCAAATTTACTGTAAATTTAGTATAATTAATAATGCAATACAAATTAGGGGTATAGTTCAACGGCAGAACAGCGGTCTCCAAAACCGTCGATGAGGGTTCGAATCCTTCTACCCCTGCCAAAATGGCGATCGTGGCGAAGTGGTTAACGCATCGGATTGTGGCTCCGACATTCGTGGGTTCGATTCCCATCGGTCGCCCCAAAATGCTAGGATAGCTCAGCTGGCAGAGCAATTGACCCGTAATCAATAGGTCGTAGGTTCGAATCCTATTCCTAGCACCATAGTATCAAATAGGTATGGATTTATAAGTTCATACTTTTTTTATATAATAAAGGGGAAGCCAAAGGTGTATTATGGTAATTAAGCTAAATGTAAAAGAAATAGTGGAAATGATATATGGCAGCGGGGATTTGTTAAAGGAGTCAACGCTTATAAAAAGGGCTGAAATCGGCTCTCTTATTCATCGAGAGCATCAGGCCAAATATCAAACCGACGATCAAAGTGAAGTTTTTATTGAGAATAAAGATAATATCGACGGATATGATTTTATTATTTGTGGTCGGATTGACGGTGTTATTAAATGTAATGAAAGAGTGGTTATTGAAGAAATAAAGTCAACGGTAAAAGATTTATCACTTTTAGATGAAAAAAGTGTTCCCGCTCATTTGGCCCAAGCTAAAATGTATGCTTATTTTTATTTGCGGCAACATCAATTGGCTGAAATAGATGTTAGATTATCATATATTCATGTTATAACCAAGAAAATAAAAACTTTTGATTTTTGTTATTCGGAAAAAGAACTTTATGACTTTTATTATGACACAGTAAAAAATTATCTCAATTGGCTAAAGCTCATTGATGTTCATGAAACCGAACGTAACAAATCGCTTCAAGGTTTGAATTTTCCTTATTCAAATTATCGGTCCGGTCAGAAAAGTTTAATTACCGCCATTTACAAAAATATTATAAGTAAAGACATCTTATATGCAATTGCGCCAACTGGTGTTGGTAAAACGATAGCGTCTCTTTTTCCGGCCTTAAAAGCCGTTAATCAAAGTCAACAAAAGATTTTTTATCTTACGGCTAAAAATCTCGGTAAAAAAATTGTGTTGGATACGGTTAATTTATTATTGGGAACCGGATTAAAATGTAAAACGATAGAAATAACGGCAAAAGATTTATCTTGCTTTCAAAAAACAAAAGACTGTGATGCCGATAAATGCCCTTATGCCCGAAATTACTATGGCAAGCTCTTTGCTGCGCTTCAAGACATCTATAACAATGAAGATATGTTCAATAAAGAAACGATAGCGTTGTATGCTAAAAAACATCAAATTTGCCCATTTGAGTTTAGTCTTGACCTTAGTTATTATGCTGATATTATAATTTGCGATTACAATTACGTTTTTTGCCCGCTAACCCATTTAAAAAGGTATTTTGACCTTGGGTCAAAATATCAACCAATTATTTTAATTGATGAAGCTCATAATATGTCTTCCCGCAGTCGGGCAATGTATTCCGGAATAATATCAAAAAAGCAAACCTTACTTCTAAAAGAAATCGTTGTTAATGCTGATAGTGAATATCTTTCGGAATTCGATTCACTAATTAACAAACTTGAAGAGTACGAAAGCAAAATTAAAGATCATGAATATATGGTCGTAAATTATGATGCATCTTTTGTTGCGGCGGTAAAAAGACTCCTCGATATTATCAATGACTTTTTAGAAGTAAATAAAAAACTCGATTGTCGTGTCGATATAATAAACTTATTGCTTGATTATATACGTTTTATAACGGTTGCAGATTATTTTGACAATAATTTTGTTTTTGCTTTGTCCAGTGAGAAAGATGATTTTTGGGTACGCATTGATTGCCTAGATGCTGCGAAGTTTATTTTAAAGACTTTAAAAGAAAACACTTTGAGTTCGGTTTTCTTTAGTGCCACTCTTTACCCCTTGCCTTATTATATGAAGACTTTAACTGAGGGGGAAGGCTCTTATATTTGTGTTGATTCGCCCTTTGATATATCGCGATTAAAATTAATTCTCCTTGATAATGTTTCAACAAAATATCGTCATCGCGAACAAAGTATTGAACCGATTATCGATACGATTAGAGTTTTAGGCAACAGTAGCCCCGGTAATTATATTGTTTTTTTCCCCAGTTATCAATATTTGCAAATGGTTT
>JALOBF010000078.1 GCA_023228385.1 Bacilli bacterium | reverse complement strand
ATAACACTATTTTTATACTATAACTGTAAAACTTTTCATAAGCATAATTTGTCATAAAAAGGCTTAAAAATGTAGAAAAGTCATAAAAAGGACTATATTTTAAACTAATTTAATAGTTTTCATATTTTGGATTTTACCCTTAGCATTACAAAATTAACTGTAAAAGTCAGGTTATAGCATAAATTATACAAAATAACAATTTACAATTATACAATATACGACATAAAAAAAGACTGCTAATCGACGATTAACAGCCTAAATTTCAAAAAAATATTCTGTTTTAACTATAAACATCTAACAATGATTGAAGAATTCCCGTTTCAATTTCAGACATCTTTGTAGCATAGTCTTCACCTCTGACAACAACATCTTCAATTGCCGTTGATAATGTAAAGCGAACCGTTCCGCCACCTAATTCATACATCGGGTCAAAGAGAACTTTTTCTCTTGTGAAGAAAATAATTGCTTCAACCGATTCGGGGTCATCTAATTTATTAGAAGCTGCTGTTCTCATTTTTTGAATAACATCATATGTTGGATCTTCTAAAATGTAATCAGCTGTTTTAAGCATCATTTCTGTAAAGGCCCGATATACATATTCGGAATTTACATAAGCAGGATACTCGCGACCGGCAGCTTGCATATAACAAGCACCACCGATACCGGAAGTTCTGGAATCTTCTTTAGTTTTACTATTGGCATAAGGATAAGGAACATAGCCAAATTTAGTAGTCCCTTCACCCCATAATTTATCATGCCAACGGTTATCGGTTTTTACAAACCAATAATCACCCGATTGGAAAATTGAATTATTTTCGTTAAATGAAGTAACGGTTGCATCCCATGCAATATCACCCCAGCCAACATCATCGTAAAGTTCTTTTAATACCGCGGCGGCATCCATGGCAATTGGATGATTAAAATTAACAGTGCAATTTGTAATATTGGCAAGAGCAACGCCAGAAGAGTTAACCATACCCATATAATATAATACAGGACGGCCGGATAAAACAGTTTGCCCTTCTACCAATTTACCGTTTGCTTCTTTTACATAGGCTTTGAAATCATCAAATGACCAATTGCCCTCATTAAACTTACTTGCCGGAGAATCTAAACCAAGTTCTTGAACTAAGTTGACATTATAAAATAGACCTTTATCAACTGTTAAGCCGGAAACCGGTGGATAAATCAACGAATAGAGACCGCCTTTATAAGTTGATGCGCCTTTAAGTCCCGCTGACATCGAATTTTGACCATATTTTTGATAATATGTTAAAACATTAAGGGCAGAACCGCCGTTAACCAATTGCGCTAACCACTCCGTTGTTGATACAAAAATATCTGTTTCTGCCGTGTTGGTAGATGCTTTCTCATTTAACCAGTCTATTCTAGGCTGACCCCAAGGGGCGGTATCAGGATAAGGAACAACCTTTAATGTACAATTCATAAGGTCTTCTATATCGCGCCACGCCTTTTGTTTTGCTGTTTTATCATCAGATTTATATTTAATATCAAAAGGATCATGTTCATTAAGGGCGTGGGGAGCAGCCATAATTTTAATCTCATACTCTTGTAAATCCGGATACGGAATAGGAGTCGGTTTGGGCTTTACAACAATTTGATGCATATCTTGAACGGCCGACGACTCAACTGATTTCACAACAATCCATACTGTTCCTTCCTTAAGAGCAGTGACCTCACCGTCGGCAGAAATAGTTGCAATTGTCGGTTGAAGGCTTTCCCAAGTTACATTCTGACTGGAACCTGATGGTAAAACCGCAGCCGTTAATACAATCCTTCTTCCGACAATCATTTCATTTTCTCCTGAAATTTTGACGGCAGTCGGTCCGGTGGTATAAGCAACAACCTCAATTTCCTTGGTTAATGTAATGGTTTCATCGGCGACAACCTTAACAGTAATAGTTACTTTGCCGATTTCAATTCCTTCAACACGGCCATTTTCAACTGTGGCAATTGTATCATCACTGGTTTCCCAAATAACCGCCTGAGAAGCATTTGATGGTTCTACAACGGCTTTTAAGGTGATAAAACTATCCTTAATCACAGTATCGGGCCCGGTAATAGTAACACTTTCCGGATCGGCAGGCGGGGCCTGCACAATTACCGTAACACTAGCGTAAGTTGATTGCTTTGCTTTAGCTTTAGCGAAAATTTCCGTTTCGCCGATGCCAACCGCAACAATTTTCCCATTTTTGTCAACTGTTGCAACTTCTGGTTTAGAAGAACCCCAGACAATATCCTGGCTAGCTTCTTTAGGTCTAACACTAGCCGTTATTGTCGTTTCCTGATTGATTTCTAATGTGATTTTTGAGTTCACAATAGCTTGACCGGAAATATCTACACCAGTTGGAGTGGTTTTGTTGTTATCATTATTATTTTTACAGCCTACAAAGACAAAGGCTAAAACAAATATCAGCAATAACACTATCCATCTTTTTCGTTTCATTTACTTCCTCCTCTTTATTTTAAATTGATTTAATTATACCTTATGAAAAGGATTACACTAATATTATACACTTTTACCCGGTTTATTGCAATAAAATTTTTAAATATTATCCGTAATTCTCCTGTAATAAAATCTCAATTCGTTCAATATGTCCTGATATTGTTTCAGAAAAATCATCGCCATTAAACACAATACTCCTAAGGGCAGGGCCAAGACTGCCGTCAACCCATAAGGGATCTAATAATTGTATCGGGTCAAAAAGAATCTTATCGGGACCAAAATAAATTATAGCTTCAACGGATTCCGGATCATCAATTCGGCTTTGCGCTTGGGTTCGCTTTAATTGAACTTCGTCATAAGTTGGATCTTTTTCGACTAATTCTTTTGTTCCGAGCAAAACAAGTGTATAAGCACGATAAATATCCTTCGGGGTTACATTAGCCGGATGTTGTCTTCCTTTGGCTAACATATATTGATAACCGCCGGCATTATAAGTTCTGGTTGCACTTTTTGTAAGACGACCATCGGGATAAGGAAAAGGCACATAACCAAATTTGGTAGTATTCTCACCCCATAAGTCTTCATACCAACGATTATCAGTTTTTATAAACCAATATTCACCATGTTGAAATACCGATTTGCCTTCGGAAAAACTTGTGGTTAATTCCCAGCTGTCCGCTGCCGGATCCCAAGCATTTTCATCATAAATATTTCGCAGGATCTGGGCAGCTTGATATGAGTACTGATGGGTAAGATTGACACAAAGCGTCATCGTATCGGCAAGTTTTACTCCGCCGGCATTAATCATACCAATCCAATATTTCGAAGGCTCGCCCGATAATGCATATTGTCCTTCACCTAATCGGGATTGGACTTCCAAAATATAATTATAAAAATCAGTATACGTCCACCGGCCTTCGTTAAATGCTTTAGCCGGAGATTCCACATTGAGACCGCTAAGCAGATTAACATTATAGAATATTCCCATTTCCACATCTATACTGGCAATCGAAACAGACGGAAGCGCATAAAGTTTACCTTTATATGTCGATGCTCCTTTTAAGGCATTATTCATTTGGTTTCTGCCGTACATCCGATAATAGTCGGTAACATCCCAACAAGCACCGCCATCCACAAGATCTTTGGTCCATTCTATCGCTGAGATAAAGATATCTGCTTCCGCTTGGTTAATCGAGGCTTTCTCAATTAACCAACTTACTCGATTCGGACCCCATGGGGCGGCATCCGGATAACCAACAACTTTTAATTCACAGTTGAAATTACTCTCGACATCATTCCAAACCCGTTGTTTTGCCTGTTTATCGACGGCGACATATTTTTCTTCAAATGGATCATGTTCATGCAAAACATGTCCGGCCACCATGATTTTTATTACATATTCTTCAAGATTAGGGTAAGGTTCTTCAACCCTTTTTTGTTTGATTGTAATTTGAATCATATTTTGAATATTCTGATCAATAGTCGATTTTACAACAACATATACGGTTCCTTGTTTTAAACCGGTAAATTTTCCGTTTTCCGTTATTTTGGCCCGGGCGACATCACTTACTGACCAAATTACTTCTTGACTAACACCAAGCGGATATACAGTAGCCGACAACTGAATCGAATCTCCTTCTTCAACTTCAGTTTCGCCTTGAATAACAATATTATCCGGTTTTGTGGAATCACCGCTTGCGGAAACCGTTAATTCAAAACTCTTTTCGATTGAATTATCAGCCACAACCCGAACCGTTATTGTGGTCTTTCCTAATGCTTTTCCTTTAACAACACCGTTTTTATCAACAGCAGCAACGGAATCATCTGAACTGCTGAATTCCACTTCCTGTTTAGCAGTTAAAGGGTATACCGTAAATTGAATTTTATGTGTAAAATTTAGCGCTAAAGTCGAACGCTCAACAATTTCCAGTGATTCCGGATCGCTATAGACAGTTGGAATAACGGTAATTGTTATTTCGTCTGATATTTTCGGATTAACTTTAGATACAGCTGTAATCGTTGCTGTTCCCTGGCTTTTTCCTGTTATTGAGCCGCTGGCACTCACCGACACAATCTCCGGATGAGAAGAACTCCAATCAACTCTGGCACTTGCTCCTTTTGGATTTGCCGTAACCGTTAACTGAAGCGTATCTTCAATACTAATTTCAGTTTTCTCACAATTAATCGTTATTGATTCTAATTCTACTCCCGACCCACGGGGGCCACATCCAATAAAGAAAAACGTTAACCATAATATTACAACAAAAATAATAAATTTTTTCATATCTCCTCCCAGAATATTTATTTATTTTATCATTGATGCCGCTTCGCGGTCGAGTACAACCGTTACATCCGGATGCTTTTTTAATATTGATGCCGGGGTTTTTTCATTTATTTTACCATAAATTAATTCTTTAATCGCCGGTGCTTTCGCAACCCCCGAAGCTAAAAGCAAAATCTTATTTGCTGCAATAATATTCTTGATTCCCATTGTAATCGCATAACGCGGAACTTCGTCAATTGAATTAAAAAATCTTTTATTGGCTTCTCTTGTCTCAGGTGTCAGTTCAACAATAAACGTTTCTTGATCAAATGAGGTTCCCGGTTCATTAAAACCGATATGACCGTTATTGCCGATTCCTAAAACTTGAAGATCAATTGTTGCCGCTTTTAATTTTTCATTGTATTCCCTACACAATAGAGTCAGTTCATCGCCGATGCCGCGAGGAATATTAATATTTTCTTCTGTAATGTCAATATGATTAAATAACTGATGATGCATATACGAATAATAACTTTGCGGATGCTCCTGAGCAAGCTCACAATATTCATCTAGATTAAAAGTCTTTACCTTTTCAAAAGAAATAACTTGTTTTTTATACTTTTCAATAAGTTTTTGATAGAGGCCGACCGGAGTGCTGCCGGTTGCCAACCCCAAAGTCGCATCCGGTTTATTGGCTAACAAACCAATAACAATCTGGCTAGCCCGTTCACTTAATTCTTGATAATCTTGAGCAATAATAATTTTCATTTTGATTTCACCTCTAATTTTATAGGTAATTTCCCGAAAAAAGGTCTTTTCCCCAATAAGCATAAACTTAAATAATACAAAGAATGATCCGTTGCTTCATAAATGCATATGTAATTTTCAACCCCGGAAAGATGAAGCATATCGTAAGGTGAACGTAAACTGACAACGATAGTTTTTGTTTTATCCAAAGCATTAAATAGCCGTTGTTGCCAATCGCCGGAACAAACATTGTATGTCGCAAGTAATATTATATCATATTTTTTACTGATTTGAACTATTTCCGATAAATTATCGGTTTCGGAATCGATTATAATTTCATCAGCCGCTAAATAATTGCCCAATGATTTATACCGTTGATTTTCATTATCAATTAAACTAAAAATTTTTAATTTTGGAAATAATATTAATGTTTTTTGAGCTGAAGACAGCGGAATAAGACCGCCATTAACAACCAGAGTTATGCTTTCGGCCTGAAGCCGTCCCGCCAGTTCCCGATCTTCAATCCGATTAACGGAAGTTAGATTAATGGTTTTTGAAACGTATTTTTGTTTTAAACTTAATAGTTTCCGAACTGATTCGTCAATTCTTCTTTCCGATATTTTCTTTTGTTTAACCAAATTGAGAAAGGTCTGATAAATCTCTCTTTGCTCGGATAAATCGGCTTTCCCACAAAATATTAATAAATCATTACCGGCATTAACCGCCAACCGAATCGTTTCGGCCAATGAATAATGAGTTGATATCGCTCCCATCGTCAGCGAATCGGTACATATAAGCCCCTTAAACTTCATCTTTCTTTTTAATAGTTTTGTTATTATATTATATGAGAGCGAAGCAGGAAATTTTCTATCATATGCTGAAAAAAGAATATGCGAAACCATAACGCCGTCAATACCGGCAGCAAATGCCCGCCGAAACGGTACCAATTCGATTCTTTCTAAATCTTTTTTTCTTGATTTCACCAACGGCAAGCCCCGATGCGAATCAATGGCGGTATTCCCGTGACCCGGAAAATGCTTAATGGTTGGCAATATCGAACTTTCTTGAAAACCTTGTGCCGCCGCAACTGCACAAAGAGCAACAAACTCTGGATTATCGCTATAAGAGCGGGAATTAATAACCGGATTATAGGGATTATTGTTAACGTCGCCAACCGGTGCAAAATTAATGTTAAAACCAAGGTGTTTTAAATCTTTGCCGACTGCGGCTGATATCCGGTAAATATCACAAGAAGGGGTACTGGCTAAAGCCATCGCTCCGGGTAGGGGCGTAATACCTTCCATAATGCGCAAAACCGGTCCCCCCTCTTGATCAAGACCAATAAATAATGGGATTTTTGCTTCGTTTTGAATTCTTTGGTTTAAGGCCGCCACCTGCGCAATGTTTTTTATATTACGATAAAAATAAACGATACCGCCCAAATTAAATTCGGCGATAAAAGCCGATATTTGTTCGTTATATTCGGTTCCGTGAAAGGCAAAAAGAAGCATCTGTCCGACTTTCTCCTGTAAGGTTAAATCTTCTATTCGCAAAATAATATCACCCACTTTTAAAAATAGGGAAGAGTTACATATGAAACATAACTCCCCCCCTTTTTTTATCCGACTATACCGGTCCTTTC
>JALOBF010000077.1 GCA_023228385.1 Bacilli bacterium | reverse complement strand
ATTATGTGAATTTTGATAAGGTATACAAAGGAGTAGAAAAATATAAGATTGAATTGAATATATTAAATTCATTGATAGGCTCTAAAAATATTGAAGATGATTTTGAAGAAATAGTATCCAAGTATCCTGAAATTTTGAAATGTATACCTTTGTTGCTTGCTGTTCGTAGAAATGAAATATATGTTCTTGAGGGCGACGATGAATATAAGTATAATTTTGAAAAACAAAACTACGACATTAAGCAATATAAAGTATTTATGCGTAAAACTGGATTATTTGATTTGATAGCGAATCATATTATCAATAACTTGGTCGATTATGCCTTAGGGGTGGAAACCGGACTTGATTCTAACGGAAGAAAAAATCGTGGCGGCAAAGCAATGGAAAAATTAGTTGAAAAACATATTAAACTTACAGGTGTAGAATATTATAAACAAATGAGATTAAAAGATATTGAAACTAATTGGAACGTTGATTTATCACGACTTTCTAATATGGGTAAAGTCACTAAACGATTTGATTTTGTTGTGAAAACAAGTTCTAAGATATTTGCAATCGAGACTAACTTTTATCAAGGTAGCGGTGGCGGTTCAAAATTAAACGAAACTGCCAGGTCCTATAAAATGATAGCTCTAGAGACTAAAAAAATAGACAAATTTGATTTTGTTTGGATTACTGATGGAACCGCTTGGAATACTGCTAAAAACAACTTGGAAGAAACATACGATGTCCTTGATGCTATATATAATTTAAATGATTTGGAAGAGGGTGTGTTAGACAAATTATTTAATACTAAATTAGATTAGATTTTCGACATCCGAAAATCTTTTTTGTACGCCAGACAGTTATAGCGGTTGAAACTTTTATAAGGAATCAGTCATTTTGCTAATTAGGACTGGAGAGTGTGGACACATAAAGAGACGGACTCAGTAAGGTTAAAGATTACGTTGGCGTTAAAGGATTTGATAATGTATCTATCAATGAATCCTGAAGTCAACCTAATTGTTTATATCAAAAATCTACAATCTAAATTAAAAGCAAAGGAATATAATTCTTCCCATGTAAAAGGGGTTTATATTCCAAAAAGAAAGATTACAAACGTCATAAGAGTTTGACGAGGGGGAAACTAAATAATTAGTTTCCCTGCTTTATAAACGTAAAAACCGGTGCTTTAGGTAATATATAATTGAGGTGATTTAGTTGTTATATAATGATGATTGCATCAATGTATTGAGTACATTACAGGAAGCATCGGTTGATATGATATTTGCCGACCCACCATATTTTCTTTCGAATAACGGTAAATCCATTAGTTCTGGTAAAGTGGTATCGGTCAATAAAGGCGATTGGGATAAAAAAGAAAATTATTCTGACATATTACTTTTCACAAAAAGATGGATGCAAGGTTGCTATCGTGTTCTTAAAAATACGGGTACAATTTGGGTGAGTGGAACAAAACATAATATTTTTGATGTTAAAAGAGTGATGGATGAAATCGGATTTTCGATAATTAATATTATTATTTGGAAAAAAATCGATCCTCCTCCTTTAATCTATAAAAATAAGTATCGGTTTTCATATGAGTTTATCATCTGGGCAAAAAAAGGTAAATATCATTATTTTAATTACGATGCGATGTATAAAGTCGATAATAATGAGATGCATGATGTTTGGTTCTTACCTTCTGTATCGATGAGTGAAAAAAAATATGGCAGACATCCAACACAAAAACCAGAATGTTTATTGGAAAGAATTATAATTGCTTCCACAAAAGAAGGCGATGTTGTTTTAGATCCTTTTATGGGTAGCGGTACAACTTGTGTTGTTGCAAAAAGATTAAACAGAAAATGGATCGGCATTGATAAAGAACGTGAATTTTGTGCTATTGCAAAATTAAGATTAGCTAATATATTATAAAAAAAACCTGAATTTTGTTGATTCAGGTTTTTTGTTTATAAGTAAAGGATTGTTAATGGCGGTTGTTTGGTACAATATTGCTATTTACAACTAATAATCAAATTCAGGGGTTTGCGAAAATTGATTTGTTATTGCCTCCCCAACCCCTATATCTTTGTTTTTTGCTAAGATATAAAGAGTTTGGGAATATTGTAATGCAAAAATAATTCCTAAAATAATAAAAAATATGGATCCTACTACAATAATTAATATGGTTAATATTTTACCCGTATTGCTTTTAAGGCATGGTTTAACTCTTTAAAACCGGCAAATGCAAGCTCAAATTCAAATTTATCCTCTTGCAATATTTTTACCTAACAAAAACATTCCCGTAGATAAAATTGGAGTTATTAAGAGGCTTAAGCCGCTCCCCACATGGAATGTAAAGATATTTTGGGTCGGAGAAGTGAAATCATATTCTTTTACAAAAAACCGGTTATTTTGTAGAGTGGCGGGTTGCCGATTAATGCAACTTTAGTTTCACTTTTAATTTCTTTGAAATCCATAATTCTTTCCCCTTTTTATGTAGGGCGAATAATCTTATGATAATCAATTTTTAGTAATCAAGCTCCAAGGTTTTACTTACCCCCTTAACAACGTTTTGATTTGTCAAATGGAGATAATAATTAATCTTCGCAAGTGAATAATAAGGCCCAAAATAAATATAATAGAATCCGAAAGTTATTGCAACTAATAAGAAATGAAGGATAAAGCTTAAATTAAACAAGAAAAATTCAATTTTATGACCGTCCATGATTCGTTTGCTTTCTTTCATTGCTTCCCCAACAGTCATCTCTTTATTTTCCGTTAATATGAAAATAGCTTGAGAATATTGTAGGGCAAAGATTATACCGGGAACGATAAATAATATAAGTCCTAAGGAAATAATTAATAAGGTTAATAAATGAACACCGATTGCTTTTAAGGCATGGTTTAAATCTTTAAAACCAACGAACACATTATTAAATTCAAATTTCTTATTTTTAATTAATTCCTTACCAAAAATAAAAATCCCTATCATAAATATTGGCATCAAGATAACCCCTAAACCGCAGGCACCGCTAGCAGCCCCGACAATGGCCCCGACAACTAACAAGGCAAGAAAATACATAAGTCTGTTTCCGACTAAAGCTTCTTTTGCTTCGTTTTTAATTTCTTTAAAATTCATACATTTCTCCTTTTTTTGATTATATTATATCAAAAGGAAAATGCAAATACAATAAAAATTAGGTTTATTATGGAAAATAAATCTTAGAGTTTAAAAACGACCATAATTATTATATAATATAACCGGATAAAGTTAGGGAGAAAGATATGAAGAAAAGATTTTTTTTGGTTGTATTAGCCATTTTTAATTTGCTGTTTTATTTTGCTATGCGGAGTTTTTGGTCAGGAATTGAAGATATGTTCGGTATTTGGTGGCTGGCATATTTGATATTTCTTGTAATTGTTGCGATTGCGGTTACGGCTGTAATTTTGCAATCGATAAGGTGTAGGAATTCAGTTTTGATTTGGATATTGCTTGGATTATCTATTGCCCTTACCGGCGGACTCGGTTACATGCTTTATATGGGGCGCGGTTCGTTGCAGTATGTTATTAAAACTTTTTGCGATGCTTTATTGCTTACGGCGATTATTTATTTTATCGGGTTTATGATTTTTGTTTATCCGAAAACAAAACTCGTTAAATATAAGGTGATAAAAGTACCATTGTTTTTATTGGTGTTTATTTTTATATTGATACAGGTTTTTGATTTGCGGATTAATTATATTACTTATTGTCCGGTTGTCTATGCCGTTGAAGACGAATATCAGATTGTTTGGTCAACCAATGCCCGCTCGACCGGTGTCGTTACCGTGGGTAACACCAGCTATTATGATTTATATGCCGGAAGCGAACGATCGCAGACGCAAGTGCATAAAGTAACGGTTCCGATGGCGGCTTTGGATGCGGCTGGGTCCTACACTATTTCATCCACAACCATAATCTATCGCGGGCCTTATTCCGGGGTAAAGGGGCGGACCATAAGTAAAACCTTTGCTTTTAAACCGGACGGAAGTGGCACAAACTACTTAACTGCTAAAATGGCGGACCATAAGTAAAACCTTTGCTTTTAAACCGGTGGATTTAAGTGACGGCTTAAATTACTATGCTTTAAGCGATACTCATGAATATTCCAAAGCAGCCAGCAAAGCTGGAATGTATTGGGACGAAAAACTCGACTTTCTTGTTTTAATCGGGGATATTTCATCCCATTTGGAAACCTCAGACGATATTAACTTAATAAATGAGATTGCCCATAATATTACCAAGGGTGAAAAACCGGTTGTTTATGCCCGGGGCAACCACGAAGTCAAAGCCCATCTGGCCGATCAGCTTTACCGTTATGTCGGCAGTAAAGACGATAAATTTTATTATACTTTTAAATTAAACGGCGTTTACGGTATCGTTATGGACTTAGGTGAAGACCATAATGATGATTGGTGGGAGTTTTATGATTTCGCTCATTTTGATCTGTATCGGGCCGAACAAACGGCATTTCTTGAACAACTCTTATTATCGGGAGAACACTTAGCACCCGATGTTAATTATCGGATGTTGATATCACACATTCCCGTTGCTTATGTACAAGACAATTTCTTAAAAGATTTTAAAGAGGAATGGACCGCTTTATTGAATCAATTTAATCTAGACATTGCTTTAAGCGGGCACCATCATCAGTTGATGCCAATCACAACCGATGTTCCTCATAGTGTCGATTTACGATTTCATGCCAGTTATCATCAAGATACGGAAAGGGTAAGAGGTTATCGAACCGACGGCAATTTTAATACTTTTGTCGTTTCTAGAAAAAGTAATGTGCAGGATGTCAGTATTCCCGAAAATCTTTATGGGAAAAGGATTAGCGGATTGGCGGTTGAAACTGATTTTATAAACAATGAACAAATAGTTTGTTATACCAATACGAAATTGGAAGTTGTGGAAGTGGTGAACCCTTTTACCGGGGATCTATATAAAAAACTAATTTTACCTTTAGAGTAAAAATAATATAATAGAGGAGAAGAAGAAGCAAGATGAAGAAATTTTTTATTATGATTGTTACCCTTATCGCCTTACTGCTGGTCGGTTGCCTTCAAACACCCGAAATCAATATAAAAGGTGATAAAACGGTTAAAGAAGGCGAATCAATCGTTCTCGATGTGGAAGCGATTAACACAAGGGAAAAAGTAACTTGTGAAAGCGAGAATAATGAAATCCTCACGGCCGTTATGCAAGATAATAATAAATGTTTGATTGCCGGGATCGCCGCCGGTGTTGCCAATGTTATTTTTACGGTTGGTGATTATTCGGCAAAATACAGTATTACCGTTATAGAAAAGGAGCCGGATCCCGATCCCGACGATGATGATGACGATGATGACGACGAAGATGATGAAGATGACGAAGCTAAGGCTTTAGCTTTTGTCAACTCCCTTATGGAAAGTATGACTATTGAAGAGAAAATCGGTCAGATGTTCGTAGTTGGTTTTGTTGGGCCAACGATTCCAAACCAAACTCTAAATAATATTTCTCAATATAAATTCGGTAATTATATTTTTATGCAGTATAATACCGAGCAAAAAGAAGATCTTTTGGCCTTAACCACCGCTTTACAAAATAATATTATCGATATTTCCGGAGTGCCCGCCTTTATTACGATTGACCAGGAGGGCGGTCAAGTTACTAAGTTTATATCCGGTGCCAATCATTTTATTGGCAATATGGCCTTGGCGGCAACCGGGGACGCTAATAATGCTTATTTAGTTGGAAAGGCTGTGGGAAGCGAACTTCGCAATTACGGCATAAATGTTAATTTCGCTCCGGTTTTAGATGTTAATAATAATCCTTATAACCCGATTATTGGTATACGGAGTTATTCCGATGACCCCGAAGTTGTTTCCGCTTTCGGCGGTAATATGATTCGCGGGTTACGGGAGTCTCAAGTTCTGGCGACCGCCAAACATTTCCCCGGTCATGGCGATACCGATATTGATACGCATTATGGTTTACCGCGGATTCCTCATAATATGGAACGTTTATATCAAGTTGAACTCTATCCGTATATTAAAGCAATCGAAGCCGGTATTGATGCCATCATGACAACGCATATTGTTTTTGATGCGGTTGACCCCGATTATCCGGCGACTTTATCATATCCGGTTTTAACCGGACTGTTAAGAGGAGAACTTGGGTTTAGCGGCTTAATTATTACCGACGGCATGGAAATGGGCGCAATTAAAAATAACTTTGGTTACGAAGAAGCCGGAGTTCTCGCTGTATTGGCCGGTGTTGATATCTTAACTTTTACCGAATCGACGACGAATTCGGTTGTAACCTACAACGGTGTCCTTAAGGCCGTAAGAAGCGGCCGTATCACCGAAGCGAGAATTGATGAGTCGGTAAGAAGAATCTTATTGAAGAAATACAAATACAATCTATTTACCGATTACCTGCCGCAACCGGATGCTTTATCGATCGACCTTTCACTTCATCAGGCTTTAAACGAGTCTTTAAGCGAAAAAAGTTTAACCCTAGCAAAAGGTGATTTTGGCGGTCTTGATCAGTCGAAATCGACCCTGATTATCTCAACCGGTTTATCCCGTTATTCATTGGCACCCGGTTTAAGCGGTGATAACAATTCTTTTGCTTACCTGGCAAAGATGAGATTATCAGAAAAAGGATATAATATTGATTACAAAGTTTTTAAATCCAATAACTCTCAAGAAATACTTGAACAAGCCAAAGAATACGATCAGGTTATTATTGCTTTCGAGAATGCCGCCGGTAAACAGGTTGATCTTGTAAAAGAGATATATAAGGTTAATCAAGATATTGTCGTTGTCGCTTTAAATAAGCCATATGATATCAATTATTTCCCCGAAGTTAAAAACTATATTTGCGTTTATGAATATACGACGTTATCGGTATCAACATTGATTCGATACTTAAACGGAGAATTTACAGCGGAAGGCATCCTGCCGGTCGCCTTATCATAATAATATTACTTACTGATATTTAATAAAATTAAAAACCATAAAACAATTTTACCCATTTACAGTTTAATAGTCACTTCCCGCGGGAAGTGACTATTTTTGGGCGTCGGACAGGCCTAATAACTTGGGAGTGAAAGTCTTCGACA
>JALOBF010000076.1 GCA_023228385.1 Bacilli bacterium | reverse complement strand
CTTTTTCCATCAGTTTATCCACGGCATCTTTGCCGAGAGCTTCATTTAATCCGTCATATAAAGGTATCAAATACGGATCGATTTTTTCCTTAACATCACCGGGCAAATAGCCGAGTTTCTCGCCGGCTTCGACCACGGGCCGGACCAAAACGATTCTTCTGATTTCACTGGCCTTAAGTTGGCTGACCGCATATAAAACCCCAAGATAAGTTTTACCGGTTCCGGCCGGACCAATCGCAAAAACAATATCGTTGTTGATCAGGGCTTCCAAATAAAGTTTTTGATTTAAAGTCCGAGGAAATACGGTTTTCCCGTGAAAGGTTGTAATTAAGACTTCCTTTTTTAAAAACAGTTTGATTAAGGTGGCACTGTTATCCGGGGTCAAATTATTTAATATACCGAGAATATCTATCTCGTTTAAAGCAACATTATTTTCGAAGATGGTTTCCAGGACTTCCAAAAGATTCACCAAAATTGCTTCGTTAACCGACTCTTCATTGATTTTAACTTCGGAATGGCGGACAAGAATTTCTTCTTGGTAAAAGGATTCGATCATATCAATATGTTTATTATTCGGTCCCAAAACCAGTGCTTCATTAATTAGATTCTTAAAACGATAGATAGTTTTATATGCCATATTCTCTCCAGATATTAATTTTCAGTTAATATTATTATACTATGTCCGGTAACAATTGTAAAGCGATAACTATGTTGATTTTTACGGCGGGAATTATTGATAAGGAACGAACCGAGCAATATTCTGATAACTCTTTACAATCAGACGAATATAATAATAATCCTTATCTTGTTCGGTACGGACATGTTTAATAAAAACAATCCGTTCTTTATCAACGGTTTTATCGGCGCGAAATGCTTTATACACCAGCGACTTACTGTATTCAACGGCCTCTTCTTCGGTATAGACCGTCGTGACTTCTTTTAATTCGTAACGATAAAAAGTTTTTATTTGAAATAATTTACCGCCTTTGGCCGCCCCCGCTTCCACAACATAATTTTCAAATTGGGAAGGGGTCTTATTAATTTGCCGCCCGCACAAAATATATGCTTTTACGATCTCCAGTTTTCCCGTTCGGATTAAGTCGGTTGTCGTTTTGGGTACCGTATAATCATGATACTTTAATACCTCGGCAATCACATAACCTTTAGCCCGGACCGGTTCAATCTCATTATTATAATGAACCACTTCGCCACTTATTAATAAGTCACCCGGCCTGACATATTGTTCCTCGTGAATGACAACCGTTCCCTTTTCAACATGGTATTTTTTAATAATGCCTTCGGTTTCAGCATATAAGGCGCCGGGGGTCGGGTCTTCAAGGCGGGGTGGATTGATTAACTTTTTAATATCGAGATAAAGCACCGCTCCGCTTTTACGGACGCCGATCCATTCGTAATGATAGAACGTACTCCGCAGGTCATAATTGATATCGGTCAGATTGGCATTTAAATAACAAAAAGGACCGATTCGCCGATAATATTTCTCCAAATATTCGAGTACGGCCTCATCATATGTATCGCTGTCGGTAAAGCGAACGGCGGCAACACTGATGTTTTGATTAACCAAAGCGATAACGATTAGCAGGCAACCGATAATGGCGATTAAATGCTTTTTGATGATTGCCTTTACGGCATAGCGGAAGCGGTCATAATACTCGGTATTGGGAAAGTCTTTGATCTGCTCGATACTTTTACGGTCGGCATAAAACGCGAAATAACCTTCACTTTTTTTTATATTCTTGATATTTAAGTGACTGAGCCGGCGGATATTTTCCTGACCGCATTTTACGTAATAGCGTCGCATCGGGTTAATCCGCGATAATGATCTGGCCGACGGTGCCGACAACTTCTATCATATAACTGTCCATTCTTTTCAGTTTAAGAAATTGACCGACAATCGTATAAATATCGACTTTAATTATATCTTCATTTAGGTCGATTAATTGCCGGTAATTTTCAATTACAATCCGCTCGTCGTTATAAATCGAAAGTTTTACCTTTAAGTCTTTTTTCATGTATATCCCTCGTCTTATTATATGAACCAAAGACACAAATAATAATTAAGTAGCCATAAAAAAAACGGATACTTTGATCCGTTTTTTAGGTTAATATTGCGTTAAGCCGCCGCCGATTTAACGAGAACGACGATAAGCGTGCTTGCGGGCAGCGCGTTTTTTCATTTTCTTAATATCGCTCGGCTTTAGATAATGCTCTCTCTTGCGTGCTTCAGCAAGGACGCCGTTTCTTGAGACGTCACGTTTAAAACGTTTTAAAGCCTCTTCAATTGTTTCGTTTTCGCGAACTATGGTCTTGGCCACTGCTTCGTCCCTCCTTCCACACTTAAATTTCTGATATATATTATAGCATAATTTTCATCAGATGTAAAGAGACAAGCTAAATTTATTACATTTTTTCAGAAAATAATTTATTTTTCTGCTAATAATGTGGTTTTTTCTAAGTAAAACTTGATTAAATCAAGATAATGGGCCGCCACCCGATTGAAATCTATTTTCAGGGTTTTGCTCATTCCTTTTAAATCTTTAAATACGGCGACATTGTACCATTGCATGCATTGAAAAGCCCGCCATAAGTGAAATCTTTTTTGTTCGTCGATTGTCGGTTTTTCAAAATAAGCATATAATAAGTTTAAGCCTTCCTGATATTCTTTATTGGCAAAGCAGGCAATATCGTATAAGGGATCATTGTTTCCGCAAAACTCAAAATCAACCACGACGAGTTGTTCGTTATTGTAAACAAAATTGGACGGTTGACTGTCGCCGTGGGTTAAGGTTTTAGGCTGGGATTCTAAATAAGGACGATAGGCAAAAAGCCGTTGGCGTAAAGTCAAATAAGCGTCGGGATGAACATAACCCAAATCTTTAATATAACCTTCATACCGGCTTAAACGCGTAAAGGGAAGATAATCTTCTTTGGAGCGGAGTTCGGAATTGTGGATAACTTTCAGAATTTCTGCCACCAAATGGTATGGATAATCCGCACTTTGAAAAGTCGATAGGGGATGTCCTTCAACATAATGAGCGAGTTTTTTACCGTCATTAACGTTTAAATAGACGGTTTTATTGGTGATGCCCAGTTGCTCCATCAGGGCGATATTGGCTTTTTCCAAATTGCGATCGACAAAGTATTCGGCATACTCCCCGGGAAGCCGAAAAGTATATAAGGCCCCGGCCGCCGCCACCACATATGTATAATTACTCATCCCGCCCAAAAGGCGCGTTTTAACGCAAACCGCTTGAGTGTTTAATATTTTTTTAACATTTTCCGCAATAATATTTTCCACGGTTACCCTCCTTTTAAGAAATCATAAAATTTAGCTAATGCCTGATAGCGATGGGAGATGGTATTTTTAAAAGCCGGCGGCAGTTCCCCTAAAGTCTTGTCCATCCCGCGAACGCGAAACAGCGGGTCATAACCGAAGCCGTTATCGCCGCGTATTTCGGTATCGATTATTCCGTGTAACTCGCCCCGAAAATAATGAACATTTCCGGATTGTGTAATATAACAAATAACGGTAAGAAAATAAGCAAACCGCTCTTCTTCTTTAAAATTTGCCATTTTCGATAATAGTAATCGATTATTATCTTCATAAGTCGCATTCTCACCGGCAAAACGGGCAGAACGCACTCCGGGTGCTCCCTTTAAAACCGGTACAATCAAACCGGTATCATCAGCAAAGGTCGCCATTTTATGACTCCGATAATAATGATTAGCTTTTAGGAAAGCATTTTGTTGGAGGGTCGAACCCGTTTCCTCAACCTCGGTATCGTCCTCCAAATCCGGAGGTGTAACAATATCGATATCAGTCAGGATGCTTTTTACTTCTTCGATTTTTCCTTGATTATGTGATGCAAATAAGAGTTTCATATTATTCCTTTGTATGTATAAACATTACAATATATATTAATACAGAAAACAAAAAAAAGCAAGGTAATTATCAAAAAAAATACCTGTTATTAAATAACGTAACAGGGCAAAAGACCAAAAAAATTAGGGCAATAATACAAACAACGAACTATATAGGCGAGTATAATATATTGAAGATAAACAGGGGATGATTGTTGATGCGAATTGCTATTGCGCTTTACATTTTACTAGTAATTATTGGCTATGATTTTGGAATTTCAAATGTTGTTTGTTGTGATGTCGATGAATTTGCAGGCGATGATGATGATGACGACAAGTAGTTTACGAAAAAAGCCACTCGCATAATGCGGGTGACTTATTTTTGTAATTCTTGAATAACCGATTTAAAACTCTTATCAAGCATCGATACTTTAAATAATACTATAGTATTATCATTAAGCATACTCATTATTTTTTCTTTTAACTCTTTATTGTTATTGCAGAATACAATCTTTTCTTTACTTATACCGTTGGCGGCGGCATAGACACCGATTTTTGCAGCAGATTTCCCTTTGGTAAATAAATAGTCGACACCGGAAGCCGCCAGGGCGGCCGCTACCTTTCGATAATAAAAATCGGTACGTTTTCCTAAATAAGATATGCGGCCAATTACCACGATTTTTCTTTTATTTTTGCCCAATTTACTTAAGACCTCCAACGCCGCATCGAGCGATGTCGGATTTGAACTCCATGTATCATCAATCAATATACTATTGTTTAAGCCGGCGAGAAGCTCGGTATGAGCCGGAATCGGTTGATAGTCTTTTAGGGTTTCGATGGCCCACTCCGGGGATAAACCGAGTTGATGAATTGCCGCCAAGGCCGCCAAAGCGTTATAAACATTATGCCGGCCGAAGGCCGGAACATGGACCCGATATTCAACCGCGGCACAAACCAAAGTAAAACGCATACCGCGGGTATAATATTTGATATTTTTAGCTTGATAGTCTGAACTGTTATCGATGCCGAAAGTTATGATTTTCCCGGAAAAATAAGATAAATCAATTTTATTAATATTCTCACAATCGTTATTGATAATTAAAGTTCCGGTATCGCCCAAAGCCGTCAGCATTTCTCCTTTTGTTTTCGTGTACAAGTTTAAATTCCGACAATGATTCAGATGGTCAATGCCGATTTTTGTGATTATACCGATTTGCGGTTTTACAAATTCACAGCCGGCGATAATATGACCGGGATGAGTAAGGGCGGTTTCGAAAACGGCATATTGATACGTATCGTCGAGTTGCATTAGATATTTATGATAATGGCGCAGGGCGTTTTTACTTTGGAAGGTTGATACAACCCGATATTGTTTTTGTAGAATCTGACTGATCATTTCTTTGGTCGAGGTTTTGCCGCAGGTTCCGGTAACGGCGATGGCCGGAATCTTAAATAAACTCCGGTAATACTTAATAAACTCACGATAAGCCGAGCCCACATTATTAACCATAATAACATGACTTCGTTTGATATTTTCCGCTTTTAAAGGCGGCTGATCGGTAACCAGATAACAATGTTTGTATTGATTAAAGGCTTTTACATTAATGGCTACATCTTTATTTAAGTGAAACGTAACCGAATTTTCGCTGATGTTTTTAATATCATTGGCAACATTAGTAATAATAACATTGTCACCGACAAAATCTTTGATTCCCAGGACATCTGTTATTTCTTTTAAACTTAAAGGTTTCATTAATCCTCTCTCATTTTCTTTTTCGCAAGATATATCGCATAATTAATCGCATTACGGGCGGCTTTTGCTTCAATGTAAACATGACCGGGGCGCCAATTAACTTCATATATCCAAATCTTCCCGGATTCATCAATACCGATATCAATGCCCAATTCATCAAACTCACAATTATAGATGGTTTCCATATGACGGGCCAAGAGCAGGGCAAAACCTTCGATTTTAAACTTCATACTGCGATAACGCTCCGGAAATTCACTTTCGATAAAGCAATCAAATATACTGAGAAAAGCGCCTTGACTGAGATTGGTAATAATCCGAGCGTCATGGGCAACCCGGGGCAGTATCGCCGTAATCTGCCAAATGCCGTAACCGTCTTTCTGAACATGAAGGCGAAAGTCATAGGCTTCGCCGGTTTTACGCCGCGAATTAATATACTTTTGCATTAGCATTGGTCGGTCCTTTATGATTATTGTCATATAGTCTTTTGCCGCATCTTCTTCTTTTTGAAACTCGCGGTTCCGATAGATAAAGCGATATTCATCACCCGTTTTTTCGATATAATAAATATAATTGCCGTGGCTTTCCGCATTCGGTTTCACAATTACCTTTTGATGTTTTTCTAAAAACGCCAATATATCGTCTACACTTTTTACCGGTCGATAGGGAATTACATACTGCGCAAAGGCTTTAGCTTTCACTAAACGGTTATAAACCATCATTTTATTACCGACCTTATGACTGGTAAAAGGGACCATACTTTTCAAGCGATTATAAATCGCCCGTTGTTTCGGCGTATTCGGTCCGCTGACATTAATTACAACATCGGGAAAGCGGCTTTCTTTCATAATCCAGGCGCCCCGCCGATAATATTTACCTTTAATCGTTTTTATGGAAAAGTCAATATCGCGCGAAGTAAAATAATATAGTTTTGCGTTTTCCGCGCGGGCAAGGGCCGAATATAAATATGCTCTCGATACTAGGCACGGATCAAGTCGCGTATGAAGCAGTCCGATTATTATCATCGCTACACCTCTATATTAAAATATGAAAAATAATCGTTTTGGTCTATGCTTTTTTTCTTATTTTTCTAGGTTTATTGCCTTGCTTTAAATTGGATATTTTCATATTATATAATAAACTTAATTTCTAGCATACTGGAAATATATTAAGGAAAAGGAGTTTTTAATATCGACGCGATTATATTTTTAGGAACCAAAAAATCCGGTTCCTCCCGGGAAGCAATTAAAGCGGCCGCCGCCCTGGGATATGTCACTTGTCTTTTCACGGCCGAAGCCAAACAGTTTAATCAAAGGGGAGAATTTCCGGACGTCCAGATGATGATATATTGCAATCTCTATGATGAAGAGCGCATTAAAGAGATGATTTCCTATCTCCAGCAACTGCCGCTTAATATTGTCGGTATCCTCAGTTTTGTTGATCCCTGGTGTTCACAGGCGGCCAAACTTGCTGAAGCATACGGATTAAAAGCATTTTCCGGGGGAGCTATGCGTCAGATGGAAGACAAACTGAAAACCCGGGAAG
>JALOBF010000003.1 GCA_023228385.1 Bacilli bacterium | reverse complement strand
AAATTGAAATATGATGCCTCCCAACTGTTTAATAACACCGGTCGTTCTTGATTTTTATAAAGTCCGCGAACAATATGATTATTAATAAAACTATGAAAATTTTGTGATAAATTATTTAATCCTTCGTTAGAATAAGTCATCACCGCTTCCGGTGTAATAAATTCTTCTTGGGGCGGTATTATATGATTAAAAGCAAAATCATTAATACCTAAAAGAAGGCGCATTGTTTTAAGGGAGGTGACTTCGACAGTGGTTTTATGATTACCGCTATATATAAGGTTAAATCCGTAACACGGGCCGCTTAATTCATCAGTATTGTTCTTTTTTAAAATAACCAACGGATTTCGTGTATTTGAACTGGCGCCGGATTTGGCATCATTAATATATATTCCGGAAATTAATTTTTTTTCAACAAGATGCCGTTCCTTAGCCCAATCTCCTTCAAATGTCATCATGATATAACCGTCGTCCTTAAAATCAAGTTGCATAGAAAATAAACGGTTAATTGTAATGTTTTTTTTAGACTCATTGATTAAACGGGTATAACGACTGATTATATTGGAATCCAAAAAAACTTTATAATATAATTCCAGTTTTATTGCAAGTATCTCATCATATAAATCAATCCGTAAAATATTATCCTCGCCATAACTGGCTGGAAGAGGCTTAATAACATCTCTGATTATTTCATGACTTTGGTATTTAAAATTACTATAAAAGCCGATTTCGGGGTGAAAAAGTGTAATTAAAGGCTCGCGATAATCACCTATTCCCGGCGAGGAATACTCTAAACCTAAACTGCCTACATATTGCTGTGATTTCCCCTCGTATAATATGCTTGAACCAAATCCGCCTTCGGTTTTAGCTTCTAGGCTCTTGAAATCGCAAATATCAATTTTCACACCATAATAATCATGAATTAACAGACCGGCTGAATTATAATGAAAAACATACATTGTTCGATTTGTTGAAAGAAGAAAATAATTATCCTTTACCGCTATCATGAAACACCTTCCCATAATAAACTTTTGCCTGATAAGGTAACAGTTGTTCTTCGTATTCTTCATCATAATTATTTAGTATCAGTTGATAGGTACTTAAATCATAGGGCGGTTTGAACTTTACCTTCTTTGAAGTGAAATTAACTACTACTAGCAATCTATCATTTTTAAAATTTCGCTCATAGACAGCAACTTTGTTACTTTTCAAGTAATATTCATAATAATTGCCGTAAATCGCTACCGGATATTCCTTTCTTAAGGTAATAATTTTTCGATAATGATTTAATATTGAATCCGGGTTA
Organism: Bacilli bacterium; assembly: GCA_023228385.1. Taxonomy (GTDB): domain Bacteria; phylum Bacillota_I; class Bacilli_A; order ML615J-28; family CAG-698; genus UBA3946. Next base: position 39,107 of record JALOBF010000003.1, on the reverse strand, counting down.
TCTCTGTCCTTTTCAACATTAATCAATTTGTAATTTTGATTAACCTCAATCCATGGAATTCCTTTTGTAAATCCGGCATGCTCATCGGCATTCCATTGCATTGGTGTCCTGGCATTGTCCCGACTCATATATTTGATTTTTTTCATCATTCGCTTATCAGAAAATCCTAATTTTCGGCCTAATCGATATATATTAAATGTTTCAACATCGCGATATTGTGACAATTCAGTAAAATGAGCATTTGTCATGGCGATTTCCTGACCTTGATAAATAAAAGGAGTTCCCTGTTGAAAATATAAATAGGTTGCCAGCATTTTTGCACTTTCAATACGATAACAAAGATTACCGAAACGATTGACGGAACGCGGTTGATCATGATTCTCAAAATAGAGCGAATTCCAGCCTTTGCCGTCAAGAGCCGTTTGCCACTTCCGCATCGTTTTCTTTAATCTTTTTGGTTTGAATTTCCGCAAAAACCACTTTACATAATAATTATCTACTCCCATATGATCAAATTGGAATACCATATTAAGTTCATCACAACCCTCTTCGATATAGGTAAGGGCTGTTTCCGGAGTAATCATCACTGTTTCGCCAACTGTAAACATATCATAATAAGAAAAAACGTCAGATTTTAGTTCATTTAAATATTTATGTATTTTGGGGCCATTTAAATAGTGTTCCTTACCCCGAAGGATTGGTAATTTTGATTTACCGTCAGGAAGATCAGGATTTTTTGATATAATGTTAATTACATCGCAACGAAAACCATCAACGCCCAAATCAAGCCAAAACTTTAAAATCTTTTTTATTTCTTCCCGGAGTCTGAGATTTTCCCAATTTAAATCCGGTTGCTTACGTGAAAATAAATGTAAATAATAATCGTCGGTATCGGGATTATACTCCCAGGCCGAACCTCCGAAAAACGAAGTCCAATTATTGGGAGGGCCGTTTTTATTACCTTTTCGGAAAAAATAGTAGTCGCGATAAGGACTGTTAATATCTCGCCTGGCTGCTAAAAACCATGGGTGTTCATCTGATGAATGGTTGATAACCAAGTCCATTATTAATTTAATGCCGCGTTTATGCATTCCGAAAATCATTTCTTTAAAGTCTTCAAGGGTTCCGTATTCCGGTAAAATATTGCAATAATCACTAATATCATAGCCGTTGTCATCCATGGGCGAACTATAAACCGGTGAAAGCCAAACCGTATTAATTCCAAGATATTGCAAATAATCAAGTTTTTCAATAATACCCCGTAAATCACCGATACCATCGTTATTGCTATCTTTAAAACTGCGGGGATAAATTTGATAAACTATCGCCTCTTTATAAGCTCTTTTCATTTTCCCATTCCTCCAAAGTTAATTAATTTTATGATTAATTCCATTGTTTCCAATTTTACCTTATCTCCGCTCATAACCGCCAGTGTCCTAACCGGCATTTCCATTAAGCTTTTCATTATCATTTCCTTTGTAATAGTCAATGAACCATAATCCATTTTTATAGCTGTGTTTACAACAATTTTAGTTAGTATTTTCCCAACAAGAGTTCTTTTCAAATCATTTAAAGTTGCATTCATCGAATATGGTCGTTTACGTATAACCACCTTAGGCGGTAAAGGCTTTCCTATTATTTTACTAAAATCATTATCTGAAAAATCTTGATTAAAATAAGCTGTCGACCGATGCATTATATAATCAGGATCATTTTCTTTCCTTTCCACTTTTGTTTCTAAAATTATTTCATTAACGTTTTTGCCAATTTGAATTTTATACTGGCCGTAATTAACATGGAATCTTTTCAAATTAATATCAAAATAACTAAAATCCTTATACTCAAGTTCAAAAGTAACCGTTTTTTCTTCATTGATATTAAGGTAAATTTTATCAAAGCCTCTTAACTCACGCAGCGGCTTATGAACATCAGATTTGTTGTTTTCAACATATAGTTGGATTACTTCATATCCGTTATATTTGCCAATATTTTTAACCTTAAAAGAAACCTTAATCTTACTGTTATGTTCAACATAACAATTATCGACTATTAAGTCAGAATATAAAAATTCAGTATAACTTAATCCATAACCAAACGGATACATTACTTTTTTATTAAATGTTGTATAATAACGGTAACCGACATAAATGCTCTCGGTATACCATACCGCATTATTACCATCAGCAAAATTTCGAGTTGTAGGATCATCTTCAATTGCACAGGGAAATGTTGTTGCTAATCGTCCTGAAGGCGAGATTGAACCAAAAACAATTTCCAAAAGAGGTTTTCCGGAAGCTGCTCCTAAAAGATGACAAAAAAGAATACCTTTAACCTTTTCCGCAAACGGCACGGCAACCGGCGCTCCGGCAAATAAAGCAACCGTAATATTGGGATTAACTTTTGCTATTTCCTCAATTAAACGTAGCTGTCCGAGCGGTAAATCAATATTTTTGCGATCATAACCTTCCGATTCATAAGTTTCGGGCAAACCGGCAACGATAAGAATTTTCTCAACCGTATGAGCCGCCTCAACCGCTTCCGTAATCAATCGTTGATTATAACCAGCGCCATCTAATGTATAGCCGGGACAAAAAACAAATGAGGGCGTGAATGCGGCTATTTCTTCCATAACAGTTTCGACTTTAATTGGATTAACTAAGGAACTGCCACCCCCTTGGACACGCGGTTTACGCGCAAATTCACCGATAACCGCAATTTTATCATTGCTTGAAAAAGGTAAAACACTATCGTTTTTCAACATCACAATACTATGCCGAGCAACTTCACGAGCAAGCTCATGATGTTTTTCTTGATCAAATGTCAAAGTATCGTTATTTTGATATTTATTCACCATAGAAAGAATGCGATTAACGGATCGATCTATTGTTTCATTATCAATTTCCCCTTTTTTATATGCTTTAAACAATCGTTTCGTATTATATCCGCTTGATGACGGCATTTCCAAATCCAATCCCGATTTTAAACTACAAACACGGTTGGATACCGCACCCCAATCAGATATGACCACGCCTTTATAATTCCATTCATTACGTAAAATATCGGTTAACAAATATTTGTTTTCACTGGTGTGTATGCCGTTTAATTTATTATAACTGCACATTACGGTTACTGGATTTTCGCGAATAGCAATTTCAAACCCTTTAAGATAAATTTCCCGCAATGCTCTTTCATCAATAATCGAATCAATCGTAAAGCGATAAGTTTCTTGGTTATTAACAGCATAATGCTTTAACGAAGTGCCGATATGATAATTTTGTACTCCCCGGATCCAAGCACTAGCCAAAATTCCGGTTAAAAGGGGATCTTCGGAATAATACTCAAAATTACGGCCGCATAAAGGGTTTCGTTTAATATTAATACCCGGTCCCAATACAATATGAACATTGGCGGCTCGCGCCTCCCGACCGATAGCTTCACCCATTTTTTGAACAAGCAAAGGATAAAACGAACATGCAATCGTGGCGGTAGCCGGGAACAAAGTTGCCGGATAACTGCTATTAATACCGAGATTGTCAGTACTGTCCAGTTGTTTTCTTAAGCCGTGCGGCCCGTCAGACATCATTATCGATTTAATATTTAACCGATCGATATTCAAGGTATGCCAAACATCTTTTCCGTTTAATAATTTTATTTTTTCATCAACCTTCATAAATTACCTCAATTTAATTTTTATTGTTTCCGTCAATATTTGATTTTTGATTTTAACTTTTACCGTACCAATATCACTTTTACCGTTCGTCCTTACCCAAAAACCAGCGGCTCCGCCTTGAAGGCTGATTTCCTTTGGCCCAATCAAATCAATACCGCCTTCCGTTTCCACAATTATTGGGTCAAAAGCATAAACTAAGATATTATTATTTTGATCTAGTTTGGTAACCATCACCCGCGTTACATCATATGTGACATCCGGTTCTAAAATAATTTTATCCAAATTAAGTTGATATCTTACAACTTTAACCGGTTCCTTAATAACTGTATTAATTAATTTCTTATTTTTATATCCTGCAAACTTATAACTTGCACTGCTGGAATGATATTTGTAAAAAAGATTCATGGCATCGTTAAATTTATAACGTTTTTTAAACATTAAGAATGCCATACCGATTTTATATCTTAAAGGAAGATTTAACCCATATTTAGAAACCGCTCGGAAAATCTTTTTTGCTAATTTGGCCTCATACAAAGTAAAACCTTCAAATTCTACTAAACGATTACCGATGAAATCATCGATTTTAATTAACGGATGCGGTAATTTACTTTTTCTATCAGGGTAAAAAGTGTTCACATAAATATCATTAATATAAAGTTTAACAAAATCAAGATTGGTCGCGACATAAACACTATCAATTTGACTGGCCGGATAATCGCCGTGATTCATTGTTCCCAAAACCTCCAAAACCGGTTTTGCTTCCTGCTGAGCGGCATATACATAAGCTGCATATTTAGGAATCCGAAACATATCAAGAACTCCATGATAACAAACTTGATCACCGCTGCCAAATTCATAATGTGTATTATAGTCATTCATACACCAGCCAATAGCACCCGATATCCTTGTATTATGCGATGATGCTTTTAATACCCGAAAATGTCTTAATGCCTGTTCAATACGGTGCGGTTCAGCATCATATCTTTTTGTCGGAAACATATGACCATTGTGTTCTGTTATTAAATACGGAACTCTTTTTTTTACCCTCTTCGGTTTTAGTACAACCTTTTCTCCTCCATCGTGAGTGAAATCATTATAAGTATAAACGTCTTCAAACATTTCACTGTTTTTAAAGTTACGGACACCGCCCATCGGACGCAAGGGGTCAAGACTTCGAGCTAATGCATTAGTCGCTCGGTACAAATCAGTATCATCGGGTGATTCGTTAACACGAACCCCCCACATTATAATTGACGGATGATTATAATCTCTGGTAATCATTGCCTTAACATTATTTAAAGTGTTTTGCCGAAAAGTCTCCCCACCAATATATTGCCACCCCGGAATTTCCTCAAATACTAAAAGTCCTATTTCATCACAGCGATTAAGAAAGTGCTTTGATTGCATATAGTGTGAGGTACGAACAATATTTACGCCCAAATCATATTTCAAAATATCGGCATCTTTTTCCTGGGCGCTTCTCGGCATAGCGTAACCGACATAGGGATAACTTTGATGGCGATTCAAACCCCGAAGTTTAACCGGGCTACCGTTTAAATAAAAACCTTTTTTCGTAAATTTTATATCGCGGAAGCCAAAATTTATAACGATTTCGTCAGTAACCTCTTGATTTATAACTAATTTTACTTTTACTTGATATAAATAGGGGCTATCAACACTCCAAAGTTTTTTGTTGTCTAATATACATTCAAACGAACTTTGATTCTGAACAAAAAGGAAAGAATTCTGATAAATCTCTTTTTCTTGATCATAAATCGTAATATCAACAACTCCGGTGTTTACTGATGTTTCAATATCGCATGATAAAATATTAGTATTTATATCAAAACAATCTAAAAAGCAATTTTTCAGATGCTCCCGATTAAGAATTTCTAATCTCACTTCCCGATAAATGCCGCCATAACCTAAATAATCAACCAAATTACCGAATGGAGGAATATCCGAATATTCATTACTGTCAACAATAACTTCCAATAAATTAACCGTACCATAATTAATGTATTTACTAATATTAAATCCAAACCGATCATAACCACCTTCATGCTTACCAATATGTTTTCCATTTAAATAAATATCAGCTACATGAGCAACACCCTCAAATATAATATTCATTATTTTCCCGCGATATTTTTTATCTAGATAAAATTCTTTTTTATACAAGGATGTATAGCCCCGATAAAGTTCACCTAGATAATTAAAAGGAATTAACGGAAATGAATGAGGAAGGTCTACCGATTCATAATTTTCGGTTATCGGTTGTGATAAATCCTCAACAAAAAAATCTTTTTTGAATTTCCAATCATAATTTAAATCAATAATATCACGCATCATCATACCTCTTTTATTCATAATAGTACTTGATCATATATGTATATTATATCATGGTAAATAGAATTTTTACAAACAAAAAAACAGACCAAAAAAGTCTGTTTTTTAGATGTTCTTGTGAATCTCCTTATAAATAAAGTTTTTTGCAACGCCGCGGTCTTTAGCAACTTGTTTAATAGCCTTCATCGATTCGTTCCCCAAATCCAAATAATATTGATAATGCTCAGAAATAGATTTTTTATTTAAAAGTTGCTGTGCCTGGCTTATTTCTGCTCCTTTAACAATTATTACAATTTCCCCTTTAAGCTCGTCGATTCCGGCAATAATATCTTTTACTTTACCCCGAATATACTCTTCATGTTTTTTTGTTAATTCACGGGCAATTACGATTTCGCGATTGCCTAAAACTAAATGTATTAGTTCCAATGTTTCAAGCAGCCGATGTGGGGCTTCATAGAAAATTATGGTATCTTCTAAATCGGCAATTTTTTCTAATTCCTTCTTTTTTAGGTTTTTTTTATGGCTTAAAAAGCCAAAAAAATAAAAACGATTGGAAGGAAGACCTGAGGCTACTAAAGCCGTTAAAGCGGCATTGGCCCCGGGTAAGGCAATAACAGAAAAGCCGCTATCTAAGACACGGCGGGTTGCAAAATAACCAGGATCGCTAATACCGGGAAGTCCGGCATCGCTAACCAGGGCTATTTGTTTCCCTTGCTGCAGTAATTCGATAATTTTATCAGTTTGCATCTTTTCATTAAAAACATGATAACTGTGAAGCGGCGTTATAATATTAAAGTGACTAAGTAAAACCTTAGTCACTCTGGTATCCTCAGCAAAAATATAATCAACCTTTTTCAATACCTCAACCGCGCGATTAGTCATATCGTCAATATTACCAATCGTTGTAGGTACCAAATAAAGGACCGAGGACTCGGGCAAATTTGACTTTTGTTTTTTCATTCAGCAATTACCCGTTTTGCCTTTTCGCGCAAATCACGATCCGCATATACAATCTTCATCAACTCAGCCTTTTTCTTATTTGATATGCCGAATTTTTCTTGAATTTGCTCAATAAGAAAATGCTCTTCAACACTATAGAACTCATCATAAAGAGAAGCTTTGACAAGATTCATAAAAACAAGATTCTTAGTTGCTTTCGGCTTTTCCGTAAAATATTCAATCAGTTTATCCATACTTTGTGAACTTTTTCGGAATCGGATCGCATCATCGCCCATTTCATGTTTTAAACGATTAATAATCTGTAATTCGGTTTCGCTGGCGGCGCCATCGACGGCTATGACTTTAATCAGTAAATCAATAAAATAATGCTTTTCCTCACGTGAAAGTAGACTTAAAAACATCAACACCACTCCTTTGTAGTTATATTATATCATATTTGTTTTTTAAAGTTAAATATTTTCAATACTTCTTCTGTATATTCATTATCACCCTTGTATACATATAATGGCGCTTCAACAACCACATCATCCTTACGATTTGATTTTGCTTCTGCCAAGAATACAAGTGCCGACAGCGAACCGGCTTTGGGATAAACAAAACGTAATCTTTTTAAACCAAAATTATGTTTCTTTAAAAGGGCTATAAATTCACTTAGTCGTTCGGTTCGATGGATCATATTAAGCATGCCGCCATCGCATAATAATTTTTTAGCTTCATTTACTATTTCATCCAATGTAATCGCCACTTCATGACGGGCAATTGTCAGAAAAGGGGTTTTATTAATATTACTGGTAGGACAATATTTAAAATATGGCGGATTTGACACAACAGTATTGAAAACATTCGCACCGACAATTGTATAGATGTTTTTAATGTTTTCGTTGATAATCGTTATCTGATTTTCGAAATGATTAATTTCAACGCTTTTTTTAGCTAACCGGTAAACTTCTTCCTGCAATTCAATACCTACAATTTTTCCTTTTGTCTTAAGTGTGAGAAAAAGGGGAATGGGGCCGTTGCCGCATCCTAAATCGATAATCTTATCATTTTGCCTTTTTACTCTTACAAAATCAGCAAGCAGTATCGAATCCAACGAAAAATTAAACATGTCTTTTCTTTGAACGATTTTGATATTTTCATAACCCAATAATTCATGAATTATTTCCATTCTCTATCACATCATCAGTTAAATCATCCGGATCTTCTTCTTCATGATGACTTTCTATTTTAATTAATTCATCAGCCGGCCAAAGTTCAACTTTTTCATTGTTTTCCAACTTAATGATTTCCCGAAGATAATCTACACCTATTACTTTACAACAAGCACCGGTTGGCGTTTTTACCAGATCACCGACTAAGGGGATTCGAGATCTGATTTCTTGATAAACCGGATTTTCATAGCCGATACAACACATTAATTTACCGCAAAGACCGGCTATTTTAGCTGAGCTTAAGGTCATCCCTTGTTCTTTAGCCATTCGCATCGTAACCAAATCAAATTCACGCAAATGCCTTTTACAACAAATTTCCTGACCACAACTGCCGATTCCACCCAAGAATTTAGCGCCTTCGCGCGGCCCGACCTGACGAAGTTCGATCCTGACTTTAAAGGCAGCGGCAAGGTCTTTTAATAACTCACGAAAATCAACCCGGCCTTCAGCATTATAATATATAATTATTTTCTGTCGGTCTAAAGTGTACTCACATTCCAACAACTTCATTTCCAACTGATGCTGGGCAACTATTTCTTTACAAAGAACAATCGCTTTTTCCGCTCGTTCAAGATTATTTTCATTTGCTCTTAGGTCTTGTTTAGTTGCTAATCTTAATACCGGTTTTAACTCATGTTCAATCTTTTTTTCATCGATATTTCTAATTGGTTGCACAACCGTTCCCAGTTCTACACCGCGAATCGTTTCTACAACTACTTTATCATCTATCGATAGGGTTAAATTGTTGGGATTAAACCAATATATTTTTCCTACTTCCTTGAAAATCACACCTACTACTTTTACCATAAATTTTTCTTATATTCCTTTCTAACCGATAGTGAGTATAAATTTTTATAGTTTACAATTCCACCGCTGTCAACATTTGCGTATAAAACAACTCAATATTGATATTATATCTGAGTTTTTGTTTATAATCCAATATTTTTTCCAATTCGCCAATAATCCGCTGCGGTGGAATATCGACGTCCGAGGCAATTTTATTAATAATATTTTTAAAGATTATTTTTTCATTTTGATTTAAAGTTAAATAAAGCAGACTACTAAAAAACGCAATCATTAAGTCAAGAAAAATATTATGATATCTTTTATCCGATTCGGATAAAAGGAATTTTCCGTCTTCATAAAATATTAATAATGGTGATTTTTCTTTTTTTACTAGACTATATGCCATTTTTTTAGTTAAATCAATAATATCTAAAATTTTACCTTCATTAATCATTTCTAAACATTCTTCAACATTATTAGTAATGTTGGCAAGAACATAACTAGTTTCTTCTTCAATGCCCAGCGAGATAAGTTTATCCGCAATTATTTGTGGACGCAATTGACTGAAACTAACAATCTGAGACCGGGAGCGAATGGTCGGCAAAACATTGTATAAATTTTCAGTAATTAAAACTCCATAATTATCGGTACCGGCTTCCTCTAAAAACTTAAGAAGAGAATTGGCAGTAGCCGATGTTGCCTTATCAATTTCATCAATAATAAAAACTCTGCTTTTTTCATCAATCGACTTTAGTGAAAATTCCTTCCCCAAATTGTCAGCCTGCTCTTTTCGAATAACATTATTCTCAGGGGATACTAAAATAACACTCGGATGATTTCTATTTATTATTTTACTACATTCTTCGCAGCTTAAACAAGGTTTTTCATCCGATTGACACAAAAGTAAAGCTGCAAGATAATAGGCAGCATCTAACTTGGCGGTTCCTCTTGCCCCTTCAAATAGGTAAGTATGGACAATCCGGCCTTTTTTAAAACTATTATTTAATAGTTTTACAACATGACCTTGGGTTTCAAGCAAAAAATCAAATGACACACATATCATCCCTTTCTCAATTGAGCAAGAACAATCGTTTTAATATTTAAATAAATTTCATCAAGTGACCGCGCCCCGTCAATAACTTTAATTCGCTCTGGAAACATCTCTGCCAATTTAAGATAACCCTCATGCACTTTTGCATGAAATGTGGAATTTTCCAAATCCAAACGATCGACTTCACGATGAGAATTCGAAATTCGATTAAGACCTTCTTGAGGGGAAACATCGATATAAATAGTAATGTCGGGCATAATTCCTTCGGTTGCATATAAATTTATCCGATACACATTATCGATTCCTAAACCCCGAGCATATCCTTGATAAGCTAAAGAAGAATCCAAAAAACGATCACATAATACGGTTTTCCCTTGTTTTAATGCCGGTAAAATCACTTCAGTTAAATGCTGGCGGCGGCTGGCCGCATAAAGTAAAGCTTCGGTACGGTAATCCATTTCATTATTTTCTACATCTAAGATGATATTTCTAATCTGTTCAGATATTTTATTTCCGCCCGGTTCCCTTGTTTTTATAGCCGGAAAATTTAGGGCGACCATTTCATCATGGAGCCGATTAATAAGTGTTGTTTTTCCGCTTCCCTCTCCGCCTTCAAAAGTTACAAACAAGCCCATTCTTACCTCCGTGAATTTTATGTTAATTTTTTATTCTCCAATAATCTTTATTAATACTCTTTTATCGCGTTTACCATCAAACTCACCGTAGAATACCTGTTCCCATGTTCCCAAATCCAATTTGCCATCAGTTATGGCAATCACCACTTCTCTACCCATTATTGTTCTTTTTAAATGGGCATCGGCATTGTCTTCGTAACCGTTATGATGATACATTGAATAAGGTTTTTCCGGAGCTAGTTTTTCCAACCAATTTTCAAAATCTTGATGTAATCCCGATTCATCATCATTAATAAAAACACTTGATGTAATATGCAGTGGATTACAAAGCAATAATCCTTCTTTTATCCCGCTTTTTTTAACGGCTGTTGAAAGCCTATCCGTTATATTAATCATTTTTCTTCGCTCTTGCGTATGGATTATAAATACTTCGCGAAATGATTTCATATGGTTAGTCTCCTTTAATAAAAACATAATATATATTTATTATATCAAAATAAAGCCAAAAATAAAAGTATTAATCAAACAGAACCAAATATTTTTTTTTCTTGTTTAAGCGTTATGATTATGATAAAATATATTTAAGGCGGTGAGGAAATGCGTATCAGCGTTAACAATTTAACTTTTGCTTATACCCAACGACCGGTATTAAAAAATATAAGTTTTAATCTTTCCAGCGGTAACTTTTTGTCCGTAGTCGGTAAAAACGGCACCGGCAAAAGCACTTTAATTAAATGCCTTTTAAAGATTGTTGCCGTACCTAATAATACTATATTTTTTGATGATATCGACATTAATGCCATGAAACGTTTTTATCATGTCGGTTATGTCCCCCAAAAATTGGATTTCGCCTATGAATTTCCTATTACGGTTAGTGAATTTTTATCCTGCGCCTATTTAAAACGAAAAGATGCGTTTTTTACCGCTCTGATAAACGCACTCGATTTAAATCCCATTTATCGTGAAAATATTAATAATTTATCGGGTGGTCAACTGCAAAGGGTATTTATTGCCCGATCGCTTCTTAATAAACCAAAAATTTTAATTCTTGACGAACCGACCGTTTCTATTGATAATGAGAGCGTTGCTGCTCTTCATAATATTTTAAAGGATTTGCATTCCAACAATGTGACAATTATTTTAAGTACCCATGATTTTGATTTCGCAAAAAATCTTACCGATTATTACTTGGCTTTAAACGAAAAAGGTGAATATCAATTTTTACCGAGAAAGGACTATGATAATGTTATTGAATATATTTAAGGCAATAATTGAATTTGAAGCCTTCAGAAATGCTTTTGTTGCGGCAATAGTAATCGGCATTATTTCCCCTTTAATCGGTTCAGTTGTTGTTATTAGAAGATTATCAAATATTGCCGATACATTAAGCCATTTTTCATTGGCCGGGGTCGTTATTGGCGTATTTATTTCTAAGTTAATTAATTTGCCGTTCAGTCCGATTTTCATGGGAATTATTTTTAGTATAGGCGGTACTTTTCTTGTCGAAAAAATTAGAAACTTTTATAAAAACTACAAGGAATTATCAATGGCAATCATTATCAGTTTAGGGGTTTCTTTATCCGGTCTCTTTATCAGCATAACAACCGGAGTAACAACCTCATATACTACCGGCCTGCTTTTTGGTTCAATCCTCTCGGTTGGTAAAACTGATCTTATCCTTATTTTATTTTTTGCTATCAGTATTTTTATTTTTATTGGCTTTTATTATAAACAGATTATAACGCTTTGTTTTGATGAAACTTATGCCCGAATCTCAGGTATAAGCGTAAAAGCATTACAACTATTAATTACGATTATTCTGGCCTTGGCTATATCAATTTTTATTGAATTGGTAGGTGTTCTTTTAATTTCGGCGCTACTTATTATACCGGTGGCCTCATCAATTCTGGTTGGTAAATCATTTAAAGGTACTATTATCTTCGCAATTATTATTAGCTTACTTTCAATTCTTTGCGGATTTACAGTCAGTTTTTATCTTAAATTACCGCTTGGTTCAACAATTGCAATGGCAAATATTTTTGTCTTATTTATTATCTTTCTTATTGTTAAGCTTAAGAATAGCAGATATAAAAAGAAAAAAATTAAAGATGAAATAACCGTTTGATACACCAACAATAATAATGATTGGTGTTTTTTTATTAGGTTTATTTTTAATACCGCAGTTTCTCTTCCATTAATTAATAATAAATTTATTATAAAAATTATAGGCGTTGACTTCGCCAACGCCCGCAATGATATTCTTAAACATTGCTATCAATAATTTATTTTCATTAAATAAAGTCCATTAGGCGGTAATTTTTTCGGTGCTTTTAATGGCGTTTTTCCGGAAAGACTCACTTTAATGTCCCATAATGTTATCTTGCCGCGGGCCGCCTCTAAAGCTGTAGCGATTATTATTCGCACCATATTGTGAAGGAAACCATTACCGGTAATTATCACTTTTAATAGTTTGTCGGTTTTTTCGCATGATATATGATGTATCTCTCTTATTGTATTATCCATGTTTTTGCTGCGTGAAAAATAACGAAAATCATGTTGACCGCAAAATAATCTCAATGCTTCTTCAAAAATTATATAATCAACGTTACGAAAACGACAATAATAACGGTAATGACGAAAAAGCGGATTATATAAACCAAAATCTAAAAAATAATGGTATTCCTTGCTTTTAGCACTAAACCGAGCATGAAAGTTTTTATCTACGACTTCCGTATCAGATATATAGATATCTTGAGGCAAACGAGAATTAATTGCATTTTTCATATTATTTTTTTTTATATCAAGATTACTGTCAAAATGAAAAACCTGACCTAAAGCATGAACACCGGCATCGGTACGGCCCGAAGGATATATTTTTGTTTTATAATTCAATATTAAAAGTAACGCTTTTTCTATTTCCGATTGAACCGTACGCAACTTTTTTTGAGTCTGAAACCCATGAAACAAAGTTCCGTCATAACTGCAAGTACATTTATATCGCATATTTCATCACATTCAACATTATCAACCCCGTCAGTATACTAATTACAATAAAAAACACAACAACATCGCTAAATCGAAATTTCAAAATATTAATTGATGTTCGCTCGGCGCCAGGAATGTAGCCTCTTACCTCCATAGCATCAGCCAAATCATAGGCTTTTCGAATTGATATTACGAACATCGGTAAAAGCAAAGAAATAATTTGCGTTACTTTTTGTTTCAATTTACTTTCCTTAAAATCTACTCCCCTTGAAGCTTGTGCTTTCAAAATCTTTTGGGCTTCTAAAAATAAAGTCGGAATGAATCTTAATGTTATCGATATCATCATAGTAAAAATGCTTACCTTAATACCAATGTATTTTAATGGTTTAAAAAGTGACTCCAGGCCCATGTTAAGGTCTGCCGGCTTTGTTGTTAAGGTGAGAAGAGAAGAAACAAAAATTAAAGATAAAATACGTAAAATGACAACAAGTGATGTCGTAAGACTATCACGATAAACAACTATATTGTATTTGGTAATTACAAATGGAGAAATGATTATCGTTTGCATAAAAAAAATTAAAAAAAACACTAAAAGAAACTGCAAAAAGCGCAGTTTTTTTAAAAACTTACCAATGTAAAAATATAATAAAAATAAAACCACACCTATAAATAAATTAATCCACGTTAATATAAATTCAAAACTATAAATCACATCCGAACCGCGATTAAACAGTATCTGAAAAAACACCATCAAAAATAATATCATTGTCATCGCCTTTAAACTTGCTATAAACTTTGCAAAGGGAATTTTACTAGTCAACAGTAGAATAAGAACTAATCCCAAAGCGATAAGCAATGAATAAATTTCTTTCAAAAGAAATAACGATATCAGTACGAGAAATATTGTAACCAATTTAGTGCGAGGATCAAGCCGATGTAACCATGAATCTGCATCATAATACTGCCCCAATACCAATTTGTTGTTCATTAAGCAATCTCAAACGCCTTTCTTATTTCTCGGTAAGCATCTTCAATCGTATGCTGATTAACATCAACATTCACATTAAAGCGGTTTTTAATAGCCCGCAGTATTCTTATTGTTTCCGGATAGTTTAAATTGTATGTCTCGTACAAATCGTCTTTCATTAACAAATCATATTTACTACCATCATAAATTATTTCTCCTTCTTTCAACACGATTACACGGTTGAAATAACGGGAGACAACTTCCATATCATGAGTGATTATTACAATCGTTTTATTACTGCATTGATGCAAATTCATCAATATATTCAACAATTCCCGTTTAGCATTAGGGTCAAGCCCTACTGTCGGCTCGTCCAAAATTAAAATATCGGGATTGCTTGCTAGAATACCGGAGATTGCAACTTTCCTTAACTGTCCGCCCGATAATGTAAAAGGGCTGCGCTCTAACAGTTCCTCAATCCCCATTAACTTGGCTATTTCCTTGGCTTTTCCCTCGGGATTTTTTATACCGAAATTTGCCGGTCCAAAAGCTATATCCTTAAGCACGGTGGTTTCAAAAATCTGATATTCAGGAAATTGAAATACCAATCCTATTTTGCGCCTAAGCGGCTTTAGTTTGCTTTTGTGAGTAATAGTCTCATTCATAATTTCAATTTTACCGCTGGTTGGCATCAACAAAGCATTCATTAATTGAACCAATGTTGATTTCCCGCTTCCGGTATGACCAACTAAAGCAATCAGTTCACCGGTTTCCGCTATATTCAAATTGATATTATTCAAAGCAAACCTGATGTTTTGTTTTTTTCTCGGTATGTAATAAGAAAATTTTACTTCTGAAAAGTTAATTCCCATAAAAATTCCTCAATTTCTTGTTTCATAGCTAATTTTCCGTTTTTTTCTATTAAATTCAATAACTTCATACTTTCAATAATATCTAATTTACAATTTTGTAATAATTCTTTTTCCCTAAATACGTTTTCCGGACGGCCGTTCAAAATTATTTTTCCTTTATTCATAACTAAAATTCGGTCAGAGTAGATTGTTTCGTTTAAATTATGGGTTATGGCAATAATAGTTTTTTCTCTTTTTAACTGCCAAACAATCTCATTAACTTCCTTGACGCCTTTCGGATCAAGCATTGAAGTTGCCTCATCAAAAATTATAATATCAGGATTGATTGCTAAAACACCGGCAATTGCCACTCGTTGTTTTTCGCCACCGGAAAGATTCTCGGGGTTATAATTAAGAAACTTCTCCATTCTCACCAATTTTGCATAGCGGTCAACCATCTGAAACATAGTATCACGCGGAAATTTACGGTTTTCCATCCCAAAAGCTATATCGTCAAGAACAGTAACACCGACAAATTGATTATCGGGGTTTTGAAATACAATCCCGATTTTTTTCCGAATCTCGTCAACATTTTTTTCGGTTAAACGTTGATTATCGATATATATATCACCGCTATCGGCCTTTAGTAAACCAACTAATAATTTAGCCAAGGTTGATTTACCGCTGCCATTATGCCCTAAAATTGATATAAATTCTCCTTTGTTGATATCAAAAGAGACATTGTCTATAACCTTTTCGTTTTCTTTATATGAAAAATTTAAATTTTCAACTTTAATCATTTTTTTACTCCATTAAATGAGATGAATATAATCATAAACGTCGTCATATTTCAATTCAACCGTTATCCCGTTAGTACAAATAATTGGCGACGGAAAATTCTTGGTAATTTTCATATACATACATTGTTTTGTATGACAATTGGCATGAATCATTAAAATGAAATCTTCGGTAATATGAATGGTATTTTCAATTCCCTTGTTGCTTTCGATATTAATTGTAGAAGCGTTAAGAATTTCATTATTGTTGTTGTCTTTTACAACAACCGAAAGAATTTGATTTTTAGACCTAATATCAACGGTTATATCTGTTTCTTTGTCTATTTTTTCCTGAAAGACCACCGCTTTGTTATAAGAAATCTGAACATATACATCGCCAGAAGTATCAACATTAATAAAATAAAGCACATAAAAAAGGACCGATATTAATAATACTGAAAGTATCGTGATAATGTCGAATTTTTTCATTCTTATGCCTCATTTTCTGCAAATTATTTTAATATATTTGATATTAAAATTAAATACAAGCAAATATAAATACTCATCCGGTATTTATAAAAACCTCTTAAAGCAAAAAAAGACAACTTTAAGAGGTATTTGCAATTAAACAAATTCAATAATTGCCATTGGGGCGGAATCACCGCGCCGGGGTCCAAGTTTTAAAACTCGGGTGTACCCGCCATCGCGGTCGCGGTAATTAGGGGCAATGTCTTCAAATAATTTTTGTATAGCATATTGTTGTTTACTGTCGTCGGTATATTCGAATCTGATAATTTTTGCAGCACGAATGCGCGATGACAAAGTATTTGTTTTGCCCAATGTTACCATTTTGTCGGCTAATTTTTGCAATTCCTTTGCTTTTGGAAGGGTTGTCTCTATTCGGCCGTTTATTATCAGATCAGTAACCAAATCTCTCAGCAAGGCTTTGCGCTGAGCAGTATTGCGACCTAATTTTCGATATCCTATTGACATTTAAATATCCTCCTTAGGAAATAATTTTATAATTCGTCGTCAGATGAGGCGGTATCTTCAGTAACTTCATCTAAATCATCATTTACACTATAATCAACTTCATATGAGCGGCGGAGGTCAAGGCCAATCTCATGAAGTTTCTGTATTACCTCTTTTAATGATTTGCGTCCCATGTTTCTTATCCGCATCATTTCTTCTTCTGTCTTTTGCGTCAGTTCACCGACGGTATGGATATTAGCTCTTTTTAAACTATTATAAGAGCGGACCGATAAGTCTAATTCTTCAATTTTCTTTTCAAGTTTTTTATTTGTGACTTTTTCTTCACGCTCATACATATAATCTTGCTCATTAATAATTTCATTAAGTTGAGAAACAACTTCAAAATGTTGAATTAAAAACTTAGAGGCTAAGGAAACAGCATCAGACGGAGTAATTCCTTTGTCAGTCCATACTTCCATAGTAAGTTTGTCATAATCAACATTTTCATCTACCCTAGTTTTCTCAACATCATATCGGACCTTTGTAACTGGAGTGTATATAGAATCAATGGCAATGCGGCTAATGATTTGATTACCGGCTTTATCTCGACAGAAAACCTTGTTTTCTTCCGCTCCAACATAACCAATCCCTTTGCGAGCAAAAAATCTCGCTTTAAAACGGGTATTTTTCTCCAAAGTAACAATTGCTTGTTCCGGATTAATAATAATAATTTCGCTGCTGTGTTCAAGGTCACCGGCTGTGACAACTCTTTCACCAACAGCATCAATGCTTAACTCATACAAATCAGAAGGTTCATTCGGAGCGGCTTGAAACAATAAGTCTTCTGGGATAGTAAGTATGATGTTTTTTAAATTTAATATGATTTCCGTAACGTCTTCTGACATTCCGTTAAGTACCATAAATTCATGTTCAACCCCTTCTATTTCGATGGCTACAATCGCTACTCCAGGCATAGAAGATAAAAGAACCCGCCTTAGAGCGTTTCCGAGAGTTATACCGTAACCCCGCTCAAGAGGAGAAATAACAAATTTACCATATCCCTCATCTTCTTTATGCTCAATTGTCGCAAGAGGTTTGATGAACTCAAATTTTTTCATTCGTAATCCTCCTTATAATTTTTTATTAACCGCGAGGTCTTTTCGGCGGTCGACACCCATTGTGAGGGATTGGCGTGACATCTTTTATTGCTGTTATTTCCAATCCAGCAACTTGTAAAGATCTAATAGCCGCTTCCCGGCCCGGACCCGGGCCTTTAACTGAAACTTCAACTTTAACCATACCACTATCAAGAGCGGCTTTAGCACAGGCTTCAGATGCCATTTG
Source organism: Bacilli bacterium (assembly GCA_023228385.1). Taxonomy (GTDB): domain Bacteria; phylum Bacillota_I; class Bacilli_A; order ML615J-28; family CAG-698; genus UBA3946. Next base: position 20,550 of record JALOBF010000003.1, on the reverse strand, counting down.
TGCAGCGAATGGAGTAGATTTTTTACTGCCCTTGAAGCCTAAAGCGCCGGCACTGCTCCAAACAATGGCATTCCCTTCCGGATCGGTGATGGTAATAATAGTATTATTAAAGGTGGAATGGATATGTGCTATCCCTACTGGCACATTCTTTTTCACCCTGCGTCTTCTTACTTTACGAGCCATTATTTCGTTCTCCTTTTAATTATTTTTTCTTATTAGCCACAGTTTTAGCCTTGCCTTTTCTGGTTCTGGCATTACATCTTGTATTTTGCCCTCTTACCGGCAATCCTTTACGATGGCGAACACCGCGGTAACATCCTATTTCCATTAATCTTTTAATATTCAAAGCAATATCGCGACGTAAGTCGCCTTCAACTTTAAATGCAGTAACTTCACGTCTAATTGCAGTAAGTTCATCTTCGGTTAAATCTCTTACCCGTTTATTGCCATCGACTGCGGCTTTTTCAAGTATTTTTCTTGAGGTTGATCGGCCAATACCGTAAATATATGTTAAAGAAACTTCAACATGTTTATCACGGGGAATATCAACACCAGCTATACGAGCCATTTAGTTTGCACCTCCTATTATCCTTGTCTCTGCTTATGCTTAGGGTTTTTGCAAATAATCATAACTTTGCCTTTTCTTTTGATTATTTTACATTGATCACAAATTGGTTTTACTGATGGTCTAACCTTCATTTTAAATCCTCCTTTTTAGATATCACTTATGACGATAAGTGATACGACCACGTGTTAAATCATATGGTGATAATTCAACAGTAACTTTATCACCCGGTAAAATGGTTATGAAATTCATACGGATTTTACCGGAAACGTGGGCCATTATCTGATGCCCATTGTCTAATTTAACTTTAAAAATGGCATTAGGCAAAGCATCTGTTACTGTTCCTCGTAGTTCTATGACCTCACTCTTAGACATCTACTGTCCCTCCTTTGTTAGAATCGTATGTCCGCCTTCAGTTATAACAATTGTATGCTCAAAATGGGCACTGTCAAAACCGTCTTCGGTAACGGTGGTCCAATTGTCAACAAGAATCAAGACATCAGAGGAACCAATATTGACCATTGGTTCAATTGCTAGGGTCATGCCTGGTTTTAATATTGGGCCATATCCGGGCAATCCAAAATTGGGGATGGGCGGAGATTCGTGAAGTTTGCACCCAATACCATGACCGGTAAAGTCTTTCACAACGCTATATCCGCGTTCAGTCACGTACCTTTCGATTGCATGAGAAATATCGGATAAATAATTATTAGGTTTAGCATGTTCAAGTCCAACATATAACGCTTCTTCCGTTACTTTTAATAATTCCTGACGTTTAGGGCTAATATTGCCGACGCCGTAAGTATAAGCACAATCTCCATGATAACCTTTATAACAAGCACCGATATCTATTGCAATAATATCACCATTTTTTAATTTTGTTTTTTTATCGGGGATTCCATGAATAACGACATTATTTACAGAAGCACAAATAGAAGCTGGGTAGCCATTATATCCTTTAAAAGAAGGAGTCGCACCGCATTCAATAATTACCCGCTCAGCAATTTTGTCAAGTTTATATGTGGAAATGCCCAGGGTGATTGCTTCTTTTATTTTGCGGTGCGCTAAGGCACAAATTCTTCCCGCCTCTTTCATTAATTCAATTTCTCGATTGCTTTTAATCGTTATCATTAAATCCTCCAAGTATTTTTTCAACTTCGGCAATATTTTCTTCTATGGTTCCGGCTCCGTTTATATTGCGAAGTAAATGACGCTGGTGATAATATTCCAGCAAAGATTGAGTTTGCTCTTGATACACTTTTAATCGATGAGCAACGGTTTCGCGATTGTCATCAGGGCGTTGAAATAATATACCGCCGCATTGATCGCAAATATTTCTAATTTTGGGCTTTTTATTGATGATATGATATAACTCCCCGCATTTTTTGCAAGTACGGCGTCCGGAAATTCGCTCAATTAACAACTCATCATCAGCAAGTAAATTCAATACCATATCAATTTTCCAATTATTCTGCTTTAAAATATCATCCAAGGCCTGCGCTTGCGGAATGGTTCGGGGGAAACCGTCGAGAAGAAATCCTTTTTGATAATTTTCATTTTTAAGCGTTCTTTTAACTAAGTTAACAGTTATATCATCCGGAACCAATTCGCCCCGATCGAGAAAATCTTTTGCTAATTTCCCGATCGGTGTCATTTTTGTTATTGCTTCGCGATATAATTCTCCGGTCGAAATATGTGGAATATGGTAAACATTATTAATGTGTTTTGCCATAGTCCCTTTTCCAACGCCCGGCGGTCCCATAATCAATAAACGCATGTTTCCCTCATTAGTCAATAAATCCCCGGTATTGTTTTTCCTGAGCCTCGGTTTTGATTTGTTTTGCAGTTTCAATCGCAACACCAACGACAATGATCAAACTTGTGCCTCCGATTCTTACCGAAGCGGGCAAATCAAAAATAAACGATATAACGATCGGTAAAGAAGCGACAATTGCCAGATAGGTGGCACCGACTACGGTTATTTTAAATAATACGCGCGATATGTAAGAAGCAGTTTCCGCTCCCGGTCTGATTCCCGGAATATAAGCATTCTGCTTTTGTAAATTTTCCGCTATTTTTTCTGGATTCATCTGTAAAAAAGAATAGAAGAAAGTAAACAGATAAATTAGTACTAAATATAATACAAAGCCGATTGGCTGAGTGTAATTGAATATTTGACCGATCCAATAAGTGGTTTTGGTTGGATTAAGGAAATTAATAACCGTTGCCGGCAAACTCATTAAGGTGCTGGCAAAAATAACCGGAATTACCGAAGCCGCATTAAGTTTAATCGGTATATTGGATTCGCTTCGGCCCCGAAACGCAGCAGTCGCCGGTCGGTTGGCATATTGAATCGGGATTTTCCTTACAGCCGATTCCATAAAAACAACGCCGACAATAATAACAATTAACAGTAACAATATTCCGAAGAATATAAAGATATCACCGACATTGCTATCCTGTTTAGAAATATAGGTTTTTATTAAGTCGTTTATCATATAAGGAAAACCGGCAACAATACCGGCAACGATAAACATCGAGGTGCCGTTACCGATTCCATGCATCGTTATTTTCTCCGCCATCCACAAAACAAATGCGGTACCGGCCGTCATAACCAATGCAAGATAAACATAAGTAAAAGCATTAGCGTCTACCCCTAATTGAAATATATCACCGTAGGCGGCAACGATACCCAAGGAAATAGTCAGAGCTTGAACGAAAGCAAGAGCGAGCGCCAGATATCTGGTTAATTGATTTAATTTTTTTCTTCCCACTTCACCTTCTTCAGCCCATTCCTTCAGTGTCGGAATAATATCCATCTGTAAAAGCTGAATAACAATTGACGCAGTAATATATGGGGAAATACCTAAAGCGACAACTGAATAATTAGAAAGAGCGCCGCCACTAAAAATATCAAGAAAACCAAATAACGATACTTCCGTACTGAGCAATTGACGATCTATCATTGGTAATTGAATATGATATGCTAAACGCCATATCAATAAGATTAATGCCGTATACAAAAACATCTTAATAATTTTTTTGTATTTCGCCATTTATATCACCTCAATTGTTCCGCCAGCATCAAGAATCCTTTTCTCAGCAGATTTTGAAAATCTATTGGCAACAACGGTTAACTTTACGTTTAATTCGCCGTCACCGAGAATTTTTATTAAGCCGTGATTCTTTTTAACTAACCCTTCTTTAACCAGTTGATTCGAATTAACTCTGGTTCCTTCTTTAAAGCAGTTTAATTGTTTTACGTTAATAACATCATATTCTAGGCGATTAATATTAGTAAATCCGCGCTTCGGTAAACGTTTGAAAAGAGGAGTCTGACCGCCTTCAAAGGCCGGTCTAACACCGCCGCCACTGCGGGAATTTTGACCTTTATGACCTCTTCCGCTTGTTTTACCGTGACCACTGCTTGTTCCCCGACCAACACGTTTGCGATTGGGCCGAGACCCGGGAACTGGTTGTAATTTATGTAATCTCATGGATTTCCTCCTATAATATTTCGACTAAATGACTAACTGTTGCAATCATCCCGCGTATAGCTTCATTATCGGGTTTTTTTACAACTTGATCAACTTTACTTAGACCTAACGCCTTAAGCGTTTTTGCTTGATTAGGTTTTATGCCGATATCGCTCTTAATCATCTTAATTTCAATCATTTTTTTCTTAGCCATAATTATCCTAAAATCTCCTCAGGCTTTTTATTTCTAATTGCGGCCACTTGTTCAACCGTTCGCAGTTCTTTCAAACCTTGTACTGTTGCTCTGACAACGTTAATCGGTGTATTCGAACCCAAAGATTTAGAAAGGATATTTTCAATTCCCGCCAACTCAATAACTGCCCGAACAGGACCGCCAGCGATAACACCAGTACCTTCGATTGCCGGTTTCAAGAATACCCGGCCGGCACCATATGTACCAACAATCTCATGCGGTATGGTATTATTGACAATCGGCACTTCGATTAAGTTTTTCTTGGCATCCTCAACTGCTTTTTTAATAGCATCCGGAATTTCGATGGCCTTACCGGTTCCGACACCAACTTTACTTTTACGATCACCAACAACAACAACCGCGCTGAAACGATAACGGCGGCCGCCCTTAACAACTTTAGCGATATGATTAATACTGACTACACGTTCTTCAAATTGCCTTTCGGCACCCTGAATGTCTCTCTTTTGTCTTTTACCTTGATGCATTCATTTTCCTCCTAAAACTTTAACCCGGCGGTGCGAGCAGCATCAGCCAAAGTTTTTACTCTGCCGTGATATAAATAACCGCCACGGTCAAATACAACATTTACAATATTCTTAGCAAGTGCTCTTTTCGCAATCAATTCTCCCACTTGTTGGGCGGCTTTAGCATTCGAACCTTTTTCCAACTTCAGTTCTTTATCATGACTTGAGGCACTGACTAGTGTTTCATTCGTTTCATCATTTATAATTTGCGCATAGATGTGCATATTTGATCTAAAAACATTTAAGCGAGGTATAGACGACGTTCCTTTAATGCGGTTTCTTATTCTTAAATGACGAATTAAACGCGCTTCATTACGGGATTGTTTCTTAATCATTTTTTCGTCTCCCTTCTATTAAGCTTTCTTTCCTTCTTTTTGATGTACAACTTCGCCTTTATATCGGATACCTTTACCTAAATAAGGTTCAGGTTTTCTGATTGCCCTGATTTCCGCAGCATATTGGCCAACAGATTGTTTATCAATACCGCGAATAATAATTTCCGTCGGATTAGGGACCTCAACTTCAATCCCGGAAGGGATTTCTTTAACTACCGGTTTAGCATAACCGGCACTTATCTCCAAGGTTTTTCCTTTAATCGCAGCCCGATATCCGGTACCGCGAATTTCTAGCGCTTTAGAAAAACCATTAGTTACTCCTTCAATCATGTTATGCAACAATGATCTTGTTGTACCATGAAGGGCTTTATGCATTTTAGAATCGCTCGGGCGCGAAATTTTAATTTCATTATCAGCAACCTCGATTGTCATCGCCTGAGGAAAATCATAAGCAATCTTACCTTTCGGGCCTACAACAATAACATGATTATTATCATCAACCGAGATGTTTACACCTTGAGCGATTGGTATTAATTTATTTCCAACTCGTGACATTTTAATCCTCCTTAACTACCAAACGAAGGCTATAACTTCGCCGCCGATATTTTTTTGACGAGCTTCTCTATCCGTCATAATTCCGTTTGATGTTGAAACAATGGCTATGCCTAAACCGTTTAATACCTGAGGCATTTCATTGGCTTTAACATAAAGCCGTAAACCGGGTTTGGAAATTCTTTTAATTCCTTTAATTATCCGATCCTTTTTATCAGTATACTTCATAGTTACTTTCAAAATGCCTTGCTTATCGTTAGGGATAAGTTCAACATCATATATATAACCTTCCTGTTTAATAACTTTTAATATTTCATATTTTTGTTTAGATGCTGGAATCTCAACATATTCATGCTTCATTTGATTAGCATTACGAATACGAGTAAGCATATCAGCAATTGGATCAGTCATTACCATTCAAATGGCCTCCTTCCGATAATATTTTACCAACTAGCTTTAGTAACGCCGGGTATTTGACCCTTGTGCGCTAACTCTCTAAAGCATAAGCGGCATAATTTAAATTTACGATAAACAGCACGCGGTCTCCCGCAATGCTCACATCGGGTATATTGTCTCACTTTAAATTTGGGTTCACGTTTATTTCTAATTATTAATGATTTTTTTGCCATATTATACTCCTTTGCTACTTTCTAAACGGCATACCAAGAAGGCTTAAAAGTTCTCTGCCCTCTTCATCGGTCTTAGCGGTAGTTACAATAACAACATCCATACCTCTTACTTTTACCACTTTATCATAATTGATTTCAGGAAATATTAATTGTTCTCTTATTCCAATAGTGTAATTACCCCGACCATCAAATGAATTTTTGCTTAGTCCTCTAAAGTCCCTAACCCGGGGTAATGCCGCCGAAATCAATTTATCATAGAAATCGTACATTCTTTCCCCCCTTAAAGTGACTTTGCAGCCAATTGCCACACCCGCACGAAGTTTAAATGCCGCGATTGATTTTTTCGCCTTGGTTATTATCGGTTTTTGCCCGGTGATTTGGGTTAAATCTTCAACGGCAGCGTCCAATAATTTAGAATTGTGAATAGCATCACCGACCCCCATATTAACAATAATTTTTTCAATTTTAGGAACTTCCATTATTGATTTATATGAGAATTTTTTCATTAACGCCGGTTTAACTTTATCATTGTATTCTTTTCGTACACGATTCATATCCATTCCTCCTAACTATCTAAAACATTTCCTGTTTTTTTCGAAAAACGTACTTTTTTGCCATCGACTATCGTAAAACCGATGCGGGATGTTTCGTTACTTTTGGGATCCACAAGAAGTACATTCGAAATATGAATCGGGGCTTCTTTTTTAATAATACCACCGTCAGGATATGTATTAGATGGTTTTGTATGACGCGATACAATATTTACTCCTTCAACTATAACACGGTTATCTTTTTTAAACACATGCAATACTTTACCGGTTTTACCTTTGTATTCGCCAGTTATGACTTTTACAATATCTCCTTTTTTTATATACATAAAATCCTCCTTATAAAACCTCAGGAGCCAAAGAAATTATTTTCATAAATTCTTTTTCACGCAATTCTCGGGCGATCGGACCGAAAATGCGGGTTCCGCGCGGTGTTTTATCATCACGGATTAAAACAGCGGCATTATCATCGAATTTAATATAAGTGCCATCTTTTCTTCTTAACCCTGATCTTGTTCTCACAATTACTGCTTTAACAATTTCACCTTTTTTAACAGCGCTACCCGGAGTCGCAGCCTTAACGGTGGCAATGATGATATCACCGATATTAGCGTATCTTCTTCCTGTGCCACCCAATACCCTGATTGTCAATATTTCTTTCGCACCAGAATTATCTGCTACCTTTAATCTTGATTCTTGTTGTATCATGCAAAATCCTCCTTATACCGATTCGGCCCGCTGAACAATTTTCAAAAGACGAAAATGTTTATTTTTGGACAGCGGTCGGGTTTCCATTATCCGAACAATATCACCGATTTTAGCTTCATCGTTTTCATCATGAACTGTAAATTTAACGGTTTGAACTACGCGTTTTCCATATAAACGATGACGTCTGTAAGAGGTAATCATAACTTTAATTGTTTTGTTTTCCTTATCAGAAATAACTTTTCCGGTATATACTTTTCTCTTATTGCGTTCCATATTTGCCTCCGTATTTATTAGCATTGGCCCGTTCGGTAAGAACGGTTTTCATGCGGGCAATTTGCTTTTTGGTTTTACCAATCTGAGCGGTATTTTCTAATTTACCTACAGCTGCTTGAAAGCGTAAATTAAAAAGTTCTTGCTTTAACTCTTTAATTTGTTTTTCAATGGTTGCTTGTTCCATTTTTCTAATTTTATCGGTTTCTGATTCTCTAACTGCTTTTTTGATTACTTTTTCTTTCTTAGTTTTGGCCATTGCTTTCACCACTTTCTTTTACAATCACCTTGGTTTTAATCGGTAGTTTGTGGGCGGCGAGGCGGAGGGCCTCACGAGCGGTTGCTTCGTCAACGCCGCTTAGTTCAAACATGACAGTACCTTTTTTAACTACCGCAACAAAATGACTGGGTGCACCTTTTCCGCCGCCCATTCGTACTTCCAAAGGCTTTTTAGTTATTCCCATATGCGGAAATATTCTAATCCAAACCTTACCGACCCGTTTCATATAACGAGTCATGGCAATACGGGCGGCTTCGATTTGCTGGGAAGTAATCCAACTTCCGTTTTCGGCAACCAAACCATATTCGCCAAAGTTAAGTTCTCTGTTGCCTTTGGCTTTACCTTCGTAACTTACGCGATGCGGACGACGATATTTTGTTCTTTTCGGCATTATCATACTGATTTACCCCCCTTATTTTTCTTTTCGGGTAAAATTTCGCCTTTGCAAATCCAAACCTTTACGCCCAATATCCCATAAGTAGTTTTAGCTTGAGCTTTCGCATAATCAATATCGGATCTTAAGGTATGTAAAGGAACCGTTCCTTCGCTATATCCCTCACTACGGGCCATGTCGGCTCCGCCTAAACGCCCAGAAACAAGCGTTCTGATACCTTTAGCACCAGCTCTCATGGTTCTTTGAATCGCCATTTTTTGTACTCGGCGGAAAGAAGCTCGGCTTTCCAATTGCTCAGCGATATTTCTAGCCACCAAAGTTGCATCCAAATCAGGATATTTAATATCAACCACCGTTAAAAATACGGTTTTACCCGTCATTTTTTGCAAATGATTAACAACCTGGTTTTTTGTTTGTCCCTCACGACCAATAACAACGCCCGGTTTGGCGGTATAGATCGTCAACATTATTTTTGTTTTTGTTCTTTCAATTTCTATTTTCGACACATATGCTTTCTTGTAAAATTCTTCGATGTATTTGCGAATTTTAATATCTTCGTGCAAAAGTGCCGGCACTTCTAATTTATCGGCATACCACTTTGAATCCCAATCGCGGATTATTCCCAAACGTAATCCGATTGGATTAACTTTTTGTCCCATTCAAATCCTCCTTACTGCCTTTCTCCGAGAACAACGGTAATATGACTGGTTCTTCTTGAAATTCGATGACCACTTCCCCTTGCTCGATAGAGAAGACGCGTTTTCAAAATCGGACCTTCGTCTACATATGCATCTTTTACATAAAGTAAACTTTTGTCCATATTGTGATTGTTTACGGCATTTGCTGCTGCCGACCTCAAAACTTTCTCGATAGCTGCGCTCGGCCGATTGGGAGTTAACCGTAAAATTGCCGTTGCTTCCGCAATATCTTTCCCTTTAACCAAATTAATAACCAACCGGGCTTTACGAGGAGATACACGGACTGTTTTTGCTATTGCTTTTGCTTCCACGTTCTTACCTCCTATTTCTTTACTACCTTTTTATCTTTTCCATGGCCGCGGTAAGTTCTGGTTGGTGCAAACTCACCTAATTTATGCCCGACCATATCCTCAGTAACATATACCGGAATATGTTGCTTGCCGTTGTATACTGCAATTGTGTGTCCGATAAATTCGGGGAAAATTGTTGATCGGCGGGACCATGTTTGAATAACTTTTTTACTTTTTCCGGATTGCTCCAATACTTTTTTCATTATATGCTGATCGCAAAACGGACCTTTTTTTAATGAGCGTGCCATATTAATACTCCTTTCTACTTGTTACGCCGTCTAACTATCAAGTCAGACGATTTTTTCTTCGATTTTCTAGTCTTAACACCTAAGGTAATCTTACCCCAAGGCGTAAGCGGTGCTTTGCGTCCGACCGGAGCCCGGCCCTCACCGCCGCCATGGGGATGGTCGACGGGATTCATAGCCGAACCGCGAACATTAGGCCTAATGCCAAGATGTCTTGATTTTCCGGCTTTCCCTCGATTAATCAGTTCGTGATCGGCATTACCGACTTCGCCAATGGTTGCCCGGCACACACTTAGGACTTTTCTTACTTCTCCGCTGTTTAAACGAATAATAACATACTTATCTTCGCGACCCAATATTTGCGCTTTCGTTCCGGCAGCTCTAATCATTTGACCGCCATAACCGGGATTTATTTCAATATTATGAATAAAAGTACCAACCGGAATTTTAAAAAGCGGCAGCGTATTGCCAATCTTAATATCAGCATTTTCGCCTGATTCGATTTTTTGCCCAACCCCTAAATCTTTAGGGGCAATTATATATCTTTTCTCGCCGTCGCTATAATGGATAAGCGCAATATTGGCCGATCGGTTCGGATCATATTCAATCGCGGTAACCGTTCCGACGATATCGTCTTTATCACGTTTAAAATCGATTATGCGATATTTTCTTTTATGGCCTCCGCCCTGATGGCGCACCGTAATTTTTCCGGAATTGTTTCTGCCACCCTTTTTCTTCAAAGGGCTTAATAAACTTTTTTCAGGTTCCGTTTTAGTGATTTCATCAAAAGTGAAACCGGTCATATTACGGCGAGCATTAGTGGTAGGCTTATATTTTTTAATTGCCATTTTATCCTCCTTATATCGGTTATATTTCAAACCTGTCGATAGTTTGCCCTTTTTGTAAAGTTACGACTGCTTTACGCACCGCTGGTGCAAAACCTTCGTATCGTCCAACTTTACGGGGTTTTTTCCTAACGTTGATAATATTAACATCAACAACGTTTACCTTAAATATGTCCTCAACTGCTCTTTTAACTTCAATTTTATTTGCGTCTTGCATAACTTCAAAAGTATATTTGCCGGTATCAACTAATTTTGTTGTTTTTTCGGTTATGAGAGGGCGGACAATAATATCATATGGGTTCTTCATTATCTTAACTCCTCCTCATATTTTTTTGCAACTTCAATCGGCATAACATAATAGTCAGCATCAATAAGTTGATAAACGCTTAAATGATCTTTGGTTTGAACCAAGACATTAGGGAGATTGCGTCCGGCAGTAAACAAATTAAAGTCATATTCAGAACATACAAAAATAATTTTTCCGTCGAGTTTTAGATTTTTAATTACCTGAATTAAACTCTTAGTTCTAAAATTGTCCAGTTCAATTTTATCGACTATGATAAAATGTTTTTTGTTAACCCGATCCGATAAAATTGATTTTAAAGCCAGTTTAACAATTTTTTTGTTTACTTTAATCCGATAGCTGCGGGGAACGGGTCCAAATACTACGCCGCCGCCACGCCATTGCGGCGCTCTAATCGACCCTTGCCGCGCCCGGCCTGTGCCTTTTTGACGCCACGGTTTGCGCCCGCCGCCACTTACTTCGTTTCTATTTTTCGTTTTATGAGTTCCTTGACGGATTGCAGCGCGCTCGGCGTTTACAACTTCATATACAACTTGGATATTCGGCTCGATTCCGAATACATTATCTTTTAATTTAATCTTATCAATTTCATCACCTAATTGGTTATATACGACAACACTAGGCATATTTGACTCCTTTCTATATTAGCGCATCAGGATTAACGGCGGGGTTTTTTGCTTTTATTCCGTTGGTGATAACAACATAGGAATTTCTGGGTCCCGGAACATTGCCTTTAATCAACATTACATTTCTTTCGATATCGATTTTTACAACTTCCAAGTTTTGAACCGTTACCTGTTCGCCCCCCATTCTTCCGGGCATTTTTTTACCTTTTTTGATTCTGGCTGGATCGACTGAACCCAGCGAACCGATTCCGCGATGATATTTTGAACCATGGGACATCGGTCCGCGGTGAAAATTATAACGTTTAATAACGCCTTGGTATCCTTTCCCTTTACTGGTTCCGGTAACATCAACAATTTCGCCTTCCTTGAATATATTAGCTTTTACTTCTTGACCTATTGTAAGATCATTCATTTCCGTCCCGACAATCTCTTTGACGAAGCGCTTAGGATTAGTATTAGCTTTGGCAACATGCCCTGTTTCCGGTTTATTAGCAAGCCTTTCCGGCTTGTCCTCATACCCAAGCTGTATTGCCGTATAACCGTCATTTTCGATTGTCTTTTTCTGTAAAACTATATTGGGTTTAACATCAATAACGGTAACCGGTACGAGTAACCCGTCTTCTTTAAAAATTTGTGTCATTCCGATTTTCTTTCCTAAGATTCCTTTAGCCATGAATTTCACCTCCTAATTTTTCATTGTTTTAGAATAATATCGACACCGGCCGGAATTTCCAAATGGATTAAAGCATCCATTGTTTTCGGGGTTGTTTCAATAATGTCGATAAGTCTTTTATGGGTTCTTCTTTCGAATTGTTCACGGCTATCTTTGTATTTATGCGGTGAACGAATAATTGTGAACACTTCTTTTTCAGTAGGCAGCGGAATCGGCCCCGAAACGACTGCTCCGGTTCTTTTGGCCGTATCCACTATCTTTTTAGCCGATTGATCAAGCAATCGATGATCATATGAGACTAATTTGATTCTTAACACTTTTTTTGCCATTTTGGTCCTCCTTTGCATCCATTTTAAATGTAGCTTGGCTCCATGCGAATTCCCTGATTCTCGGTCCGGCAACGCTACCGTGCGTATCAGCAACCTCGCATATCATTGCCTCTCTAAAGCCTTATATATAGTATCAAAAAGTAATATTTATGTCAAGGGAAAAATTATTTTTTTTAACGGAGGAACGCCGTCTTGTATATTATTGGCAAAAATTATCCTTTTAATCATTTTATATACAATTTATATGTATAAAAAAACCGCATTATGCGGTTTGTAATTCATCAATTGATACTTTGTATTGCCCGTTGTAGACATTATCGCCATCATAATAGACTAACTTCATATAAATGTTTTTAATTGTTATTTCTTTAGTAATTTTTTCGTCCGATATCGATAAATAATCATCGCCAAGAGTTGCATAATTATAAATACCGATTAAAGGCAGTACGGAACCATTATCGGTTTCATACCACGATTGATAATCAATATGACTGGGAATGTCATGATTCAAAAAACTAATATAAAACTTAAAACGGTAATCGTCAGAATCATCATCATTTAAAACAATTCCTAAATCAACTTTGTTTTGGAGTTCTGATATATCGGATGAAAATTCGTTTCCGGGGAAAGCAATAATTTCTTCACTATAAGCATATTCATTTTCCGCGGCAACCCCGTCTACAGTATGACAATACTTAAAATATGCCTTTACTTTTTTTATCGCATCATCGCCGACCGTTGAAGGCGGTAAAAAACGTTGCCCGACATAGCGATCATCCGTTACCGATGCAATATGGTAATAAGTATCATATCCATCATCGGCACTAATCCAATCAATTTGATAATACATGATTTTTCTCTCGGTACCGCGGCTCACCCGCATATGAATGGTGATGGCATATCTGGGAGTTAATTTATCGTTTTCAATAAGCACATCGCTGGATATTTTTAGAAAAGAAGCAAAATCGGAATTATAAAATGAATGATTAGCATTAATCTTTTCCGGTTTAAAAGCATTGTTTTTTTGATCACAACCAAGCAAAAATAATATTATTAAAATTAAAAGCAAACAATTAATGATATTTCGATATTTCATATAATTTCTCCTTCCGAAAAAAATAAATACAAATCGTCAATAAATGGTTCTTTATAGTTTTCCAGTTTTGCTTGAATCCAAAAAATAAATTTCCTTGCTTTTTCATCGTCGAGAAATATAACACGTTTTTTTGATGTGCCTTTAAGTTTTATAATAACTTTTTTATAGCCGAACAGGCTATCAATGTCAGAAAGTAATTCCAGGCTTTCGATACTTAAAACACAAAAAGTATATTCTTCTCTATTGACTCCGATCGTCATGTAATTATCTTTAAAATAAAAACTGCGAATTCGCCGGTGATCAATAATACCGACAACGAAAATTACTAAAATAAGGAGAAAGGGAATCACTATATATTTTAAAATATTAATAAAATCAAATTTTAATGCGATGAAAAAATACGCACTTTCTACCAATACCATTATAACAAGCAGTTTTATCGCTAGTTCATAACCTTTTAATTTTGCCTGATAATATCTTCTCATTAACATCGCCATAATAATTATAACATTTTTCAATCATAATTAAAAGCGAATTTGCTGTTCAGATTAGATTTCTTTATAAAGAAAAGCTTTGATTTTATCTAGATAATAATAATGTTTCGGCCGCCCTTGCGCCGGATAAACGGGGGTTTCGCTGCTGGTATTGCTTTTCCAACTGCTCGATTGATTTACAGGAGAGCCCGCCGGCGGGTGATTATAATACGGCCGATTTATATTACTATAAATGTTAAGCGCTTGATTAATAATACGCGACAAATCATTAAAATTCATTTTTTTACCTCCCAGTATAATTGGTAGTGTCAAAAACATGATGTTATGACAACCCCTTTTTTTATTTTTACAGCTTACTAAAGTTGATTACATTATCTCATGACGCCATTAACACTCTGGCAAGTAACCCCGAAGTAGTCAGTTTAATCCAAAATGTCGACAATAACAGCACCAAAACAAAAGAGGATTATATCCTCTTTTGTTTAGAACCAAAACGCCGCACCGACGATTACCAGCAATATAAACAACACTAGTACAAAAGCATATCTATTGCCTGCAAATCCAGGGAATCCACAAACACCGACTGCTGGTGTGCAGCATGGGTCAAATTGCTTACAAGGATTAATTCTACCCGGCATTTTTTACACCACCTTTCATTATAGTTTATGAAATTACCAAGAATGTGATAATGACATTTGCATTAATTTATTACCACAATAGATAAAAACACCGGCTTTTATCACTATTTTCTGATATCATACATAATATACAATGATTAATTTTCACATAAAGAGGAGATGACTATGAAACTGGGCCAACTACAGGTTGATGAAATCGGGGTAATCAAGAAAATCAGCATCAAAGGTCGCCAAAAAGAACGTCTTCTTTCGCTTGGATTTATTAAAAACAGTCCCATAAAAATGATAAAACACGGATTAAGAAATAAAATATCAATGTATGAAGTTTATAACACATTAATTGCCCTAAGAAGGGAAGATGCCGAACTTATCGAGGTCGAAATCTTGTGAGAAGCCATTATAATATATGCCTGGCGGGTAATCCAAACACCGGCAAAAGTTCAATTTTCAACAAATTAACAAAACTAAAACAACATACCGGGAATTGGCATGGCAAAACCGTCGAAGTCACTCGGGGTTGTTTTCGGCACAAAGGAATACAATTTCTCCTGGACGATGTACCGGGAGCCTATTCACTTTTCGGACTTAGCGAAGATGAAATTATTGCTCGTAACCATGTTTTTTTTGAAAACAGCGATATCGTTATTGTTGTCTGTGACCCCGCTTCCTTAACAAAAAATCTTAATTTGCTCTTTCAAGTAATGGAATATAATAATAAGGTGATTCTTGTTGTAAATTTAATCGATGAAGCCATTAAAAATGATATTATATTAAACCGGCCGGGATTAATGAAGGACTTAGGAATTCCCGTTGTTTTTACATCAGCTAAAACAAATCAAGGCATAGAGCAATTAAAAAATGCCGTCTGCGATGTTGTTGCCGATAAATTCAAATATAATATAAAACATATATATTACCCGATTATTAGCGAACTAAAAAAAGAAATTGAAAAAGAATTGGGAGAAATTAACCAAAAGGAAATAATTGCAATGCGCATCCTTGATGCCGATGATGAATTTTTTAACATGATTGAAAAACATTATAGCCGCCAAGATATGGAGAATATTAATAAAATCAGAAGCCGATATCAAGGGCAAGACGAAAACCGCGAAACGATTCTCGCCTTCAATTTTAAAGTCGCCACAGATATTGTCGCAAGAAATGTCTTCTACCCCGATAATATTCTTAAAAAGACAAAGCAAATTGATAAGATTTTGACTTCTAAAATATGGGGAATCCCCATTATGTGTTTACTGTTATTTGTGATCTTTTTTATTACAATTAAATTGGCGAATTTTCCGTCGACGGTTTTAATGAAATTATTTACTTGGATTGAAAATAAAATGTTGGATTTTGCAATAATGGTTAATTTAAACTCATCGCTTAAAGAGTTTTTAGTTTTCGGCATTTATCGAACCCTTGCTCAGGTTGTTGCTGTGATGCTGCCACCGATGGCAATATTTTTCCCTTTATTTACTTTTCTCGAAGATTTAGGATACTTACCGCGTATCGCTTTTAATCTTGACCGTTTTTTTCAAAAATCCGGTTGTCACGGTAAACAGTGTCTTACTATGTGCATGGGCTTTGGGTGTAATGCCGCCGCCATCCTCGGTTCTCGGATAATCGATTCGCCACGGGAAAGATTATTAGCGATTATAACAAATACATTTGCTCCTTGTAATGGTCGCTTCCCTCTGATATTTACGCTGGCAGCTTGCTTTTTGTCCGGTTTTTCCTCAGGTTTTGTTAACGCTGCCTTTCCGGCCCTTTTAGCGGTAATAATAATTATAATAGGAATTTTGACGACTTTTTTAGTGGCAAAAATATTATCGAAAACACTCTTAAAAGGTGTCCCCTCCACATTTACGCTTGAATTACCGCCGTATCGGAAACCTAATATCATTCACATTATATATACTTCGCTAATCAACCGTACCTTATTTGTTTTAGGGCGAGCGATAATTGTAGCCGCACCCGTCGGCGGAATCATCTGGATTTTATCTAATACTTATATCGAGTCGCATAGTTTATTAACCTGGGCGGGCGATATTCTTAATCCTTTAGGCAGAATTTTAGGAATGGACGGCATAATTTTACTAGCATTTATTTTAGCCTTACCAGCTAACGAAATCGTCTTACCGCTTATAATTATGGGGTATACCGCCGGCAATTATTTACAGGCGACCGAATCGATTGCCGATATTACAAATATACTAAATACCAACGGTTGGACAATATTAACGGTCGGGGCAGTATTACTTTTTAGCTTATTGCATTTTCCTTGCTCGACAACTTTACTTACTATCTATAAGGAAACACGAAGTAAAAAATGGACTTTTCTCTCCTTTTTAATTCCGACCGTTGTTGCTATAATTGCCTGTTTAATATTGAATCTATCCTTTAAAATATTAATTTAAGAATAATGCATAAAAAAACCACCGAATCAATATATTGTATCGGAGGACTAGGACAATGATAGTTAGAAGTCAGGCTTCGGTTTCTTATGCGTATTCTTTAGGCAATCTTCGAATCAATAACATTATCAATTCCAATGCGGTTGATACTGAAATTAGAACAGTTAAACTATTAGGGAAAAAAACGGCAAGCAGTGAGTTTTTTCGTCCCAACGATATTATCACTTATAATTTAATTTTAACCAACACCGGTAACTGTCCGGCCAATAATGTAAAAATAGAAGATGAATTAACTTATCAAAAATTAGTCGACGGCAGCTTTACTTATTCATTTCTAGAAAACAGTAAGTCGATAGTAAAACAAACCGTAAATGAAAACCATCTTTTATTCGAAATAGACGAACTGCGGCCTTATGAGGTTTGTATCCTATCTTATCAGGCCGTTGTTGATGAAATCAATGATATTTCCGTTGACTTGCAGAGTACTTCAAGTATCTGCAGTAAAGAAATATCACCGCTGCCAACCAATAAACTTAGTATCAAACAACGTTATGCCAAGATTGAGTGTGAAAAAAAATGCGTTGATTTCACGTATCTCAACACGGAAATCTCTTATCAGTTATTATTGAAAAATATCGGTAACACTACCGCTTTCGACATTGAAATTACTGACCAATTACCGCAAACTTTTGAACTTGCTAAAACCCCGGATGCGATTATTTTCAACAAAACCAACCTAGACATCTATACGTTCGATAGTAAAACGCGAATTTTAAAAATATATATCGATCAAATGGAACCGAAAGAAATTGCGGAAATAGTAATAAAGGGGAAGATTGTAAAATAAAAACATTGCCGGGATTTCGGCAATGTTTTTTATATGGAATTCATATTAATATAATTAAAGAAAGAAATTATATATAAAATATTATAAAAAGTCAGGACAAACATCGTAATGTTTAAAAGAAGCGTTACAAACTTTAGGCGATTGGTAATATTAAAATATAAAAGTAAACACGAAAAGAAATAACCTATACCCAAAAAAATAATTAAATAATAAATTTGCTGATAAGTAAAAAAATAAAAAAACCGTTCTTCAAAAAAAATATTTTCTCTAAACTTAACCGACAGTAAAATATTCATATACCATAATACTGAAAAACAGCACATAATTGTAAATAATATTACAAGCGGTTTTATCTTCTGCTTTTTGTTTTCAGTAAAATGAACCATAAAAACAATTAAAAACATTATTGCTAAAAAAATAAAAAATAAAAGATAAGTTGAAGAAATATAATCGGTTGTTTTATCAAAAGATTTTATAAAAATCATTGATATTAAAAAATTTAAAAAACAGGCTGATGAAAAAAGATACTTATTCGTTATCGCTTGAACAAACGAAATATCAGATTCCGCTTTTTCCGGTTTCATTTTCAATTGTTGGTAAAGTACAAATGAAAACCAAGCGATCGGGATTACAAGAGCACCGCCGGCAAAATAAATAGCGGTACAAACAGAAATAATAATATTGGGTCTCGTGTCTAAATACATTATTTGGTTCCAACCTATAAAAAAAAGAAGCGTTAAAAGCAAGTAAAAAACAAAAATAATTGTTTGAATCAAATTTTTTTTCTTTACGGGCATACAGGCTTCTCCCTAATTTTTATTTTACAAATCGATTAATATATTTACTGTTTATTTTTTCAGTTTCCGCTAACACCAATAAATCAATGCTATTAAAATATCTATCAATATAAGCATCCTCACCGAATGTAGCCCCAATATTAATATAACCTTTTACCAATGCCGGCAATTGCTTTTTTGCTAAATTTATATTTACTTGATCTAAAGGCAAGATATTAATCGGATAACTGCATTCATTTTTGGCTTTAGCTCTAAGTTGTTCCGGTGATAAATGATTATAGAAAATGTATGATAAAGCGTGGCTATACGACAATGGATTGGTTCCGTAAAAAGATGCGGTTCCAAATATATATTTGATTTTGTTCTTATATGCATAATTCATTAATCCCTTCCATAATAGAATAATAATTGCACCCGTCCGATATTCTTTCTTGACAACGGCACGACTGATTTCTAAAATGTTTTCGTCTTTAATTTTAGAAATGTCAAACTCATCTTCCGAAGAAAATGTTTGTCCTACTTTTAATTGCGCTTTACGAATCAAACGATATGTTCCAATTATTTTATTTGAAGAAAGATCAACAGCAACTAAATGATCCGCTTGCTCATCATATTGATCCTGAAATAATTTTTCATTATTTTTGTTATTTTCGTTATAAGAAAGTAAAAGTTCTTGATATCTTAAATGCATTGTTTCTTTTAATTCTTCTTGATTTCTTGTTAAGCGAATTTCAATATTACCGGCAATAAACGGATTATATTTATTCATGTTTTTCCTCTTTTCTAATTGTATCAGTCTAAAGTTTAAAAGCCCTTTTTACATTTTTCATTTTATCAGCAATCTTTAAATCATAAGGGCAGCGACTTTCGCAAACGCGGCATTCAATACAATCTGAAGCGTGTTTGGTAAGAGAAAGGTATCGGGTATAAGCCCACTCTTCCAAAGCGTATCGCGTATAGTAACCTTCAAAAGTAAAACACGTGGGGATATCAATGCCAACTGTACACGGCAGGCAATATCCGCAGCGTCGGCAAAAATCATTATTTAAAAAACTTCTGATTTTCTCTGTCTCTTTAATCTCTGATTGCGATAAAGGTTCTCCGATAACACTCAAATTAATTTTGGCCTGTTCTACCGATTCCATTCCGGGAATCGCAACTGAAATATTGGGATTATTTAATATGAATTTTAAAGCCAAACGCGGATTGGGAATGGCTCCGCCCGCTAAAGGCTTCATCACAACTACACCGATATCTTTTTCTGCCGCCTTTTCAAACAATGCTTCGGCTTGTGTTTCTAAAATATTATAAGGGAATTGAATAGTTTCAAATCGATAATCATCAATTATTTCTTCTAGTAAATCTAAATTATGAGTTGTTAAGCCGATATGACCGATTTTCCCGCTCTGCTTTGCCGCCAATAAAGCTTGATAAGCTCCTTTTTCACTCATTATTAAATTATATTCTTCCCGGTTTTTCACATTGTGAAACTGATAAAGATCAATGTAATCAGTCTTTAAATTGTTTAAACTGGTCTGAATATCTTTCTCCATTTCGTCAAAGGTGCGAGCCGATGATTTTGTAAAAAGATAAAATTGATGCCGACAGCCTTGGATGGCCTCACCAATAAGGGCCTCACTTACAGTGTAACCGCGAGCCG